>JBFYWB010000015.1:0-21701 GCA_041299015.1 Deltaproteobacteria bacterium | reverse complement strand
CGAAATGATCGGCGCGACTCTGGCTTCCATAAAAAAAGCCGAAGACCGTGACATGTTCCGCTCGGCCATGAACCGCATCGGACTCAAAATCCCGCGCAGCGGCATCGTGACGAGCATCGAGGAAGTCCAGCCGATCAGCGATGAGATCGGTTTTCCCATCATCGTGCGCCCAAGCTACACCCTCGGCGGCACCGGAGGT
Organism: Deltaproteobacteria bacterium; assembly: GCA_041299015.1. Classification (GTDB taxonomy): domain Bacteria; phylum Desulfobacterota; class Desulfobacteria; order Desulfobacterales; family SG8-13; genus JARFQH01. Next base: position 21,502 of record JBFYWB010000015.1, on the reverse strand, counting down.
GGGGTGGCCTACAATCCCGAGGAACTCGAAACCCTGACCCGGACCGGCCTGGACGCCAGCCTGATTCATCAGGTCATGCTCGAACAATCCGTGCTCGGCTGGAAGGAGTTCGAGCTGGAGGTCATGCGGGACAAGAACGACAATGTGGTCATCGTCTGCTCGATTGAAAACCTGGACCCCATGGGGATTCATACCGGCGACAGCATCACCGTTGCACCCGCCCAAACCCTCAGCGACAGGGAATATCAGGCCATGCGCAATGCCTCGATCGCCATCATGAGGGAAATCGGGGTCGACACCGGCGGATCCAATGTGCAATTTGCCATCAATCCAGCCAATGGGGAGATGATCGTCGTCGAGATGAATCCGCGCGTGTCGCGGAGTTCCGCTCTGGCGAGCAAGGCGACCGGCTTCCCGATCGCTAAAATCGCAGCCAAGTTGGCTGTCGGCTATACGCTGGATGAAATTACCAACGACATCACCGGCGAGACTTTCGCCTCTTTCGAACCGACCCTCGATTACTGTGTGGTCAAAATTCCACGCTGGACGTTTGAAAAATTTCCCGAGACCGCCGACGTGCTGACAACCGCGATGAAATCGGTGGGTGAAACGATGTCAATCGGTCGCACGTTCAAAGAAGCCTTACAAAAAGGGATTCGTTCTCTTGAAATCGGCCGTTATGGCTTCGGTGCCGATGGCAAGGATCTCTATGATTTCGACGGACCGCCGGAGAAACTCCCCGCGAGGTCCGAAATCGAGCAAAAACTGGCTGTTCCCAATTCCCAGCGCCTGTTTTTCCTGCGCTACGCCCTGCTCTTGGGGATGTCTGCAGAGGAGATTTGCGGCCTCACTCATATCGATCCCTGGTTTTTGTATCAACTGCAAGACATTTTTGACCTCGAACGACACATAAGCGGCCACGGGGAAGATCTCGCGGAACCGCTGCTGCGTCAGGCAAAGGCCAACGGGTTTTCCGACCCTCAGTTGGCCTTTTTGACCGGCGCCACCGAAGACGACATCCGCAATCGGCGCTTTGAACTGGGGGTCCGACCGGTCTATAAGCTGGTCGATACCTGTGCCGCCGAGTTCAAGGCCGCCACGCCCTATTACTATTCCACCTATGAGACCGAGAATGAAGCCCGGGTGTCGAGCACCCGAAAGGTGATGATTCTCGGCGGCGGGCCCAATCGCATCGGCCAGGGCATCGAATTCGATTACTGCTGTGTTCACGCTTCTTTTGCCTTGCGGGAAGAAGGCGTGGAGAGTATCATGATCAACAGCAACCCCGAGACGGTCAGTACCGACTACGACACCTCCGACAAACTCTATTTCGAGCCGCTCACAAGAGAAGACGTCCTCGAGATCGTCGCGACTGAGAAGCCCGACGGCGTCATCGTCCAGTTCGGCGGTCAGACGCCGCTCAACCTCGCGGTGGGGCTGCATAGAGCGGGGGTGCCGATCTTGGGGACCCAGCCCGAAAGCATCGATCGGGCCGAAGACCGGAAACTTTTCCAAGCTCTGCTGAAAAAACTTACCCTGTTCCAACCGGAAAACGGTACGGCCCTTACGGTTAAAGAAGCACTGGAGATTGCCGAGGAAATCGGCTACCCGGTCATCGTGCGACCCTCCTACGTGCTGGGCGGCCGAGCCATGAAGATCGTTTACGACCGGAGTGGTTTGGAGAGTTTCAGCCGGTTGGCCATTCTAGCCTCACCGGAGCACCCGATCCTGATCGACAAATTTCTGGAGGATGCAATCGAGGTTGATGTCGACGCTATTTGCGACGGCGAGACCACCGTGATCGGCGGCATTATGGAGCACATTGAAGCTGCGGGCGTACACTCTGGAGATTCGGCCTGCGTGTTGCCGCCTTTCAGTCTCGACCGCACGATGTTGGCCGAGCTAACACGCGCGACCAAGGCCATGGCCGCCGAACTGCAAGTTGTCGGTCTGATGAACGTCCAGTATGCCATAAAGGGCCGTCAACTCTATGTGCTGGAGGTCAATCCCAGGGCATCCCGGACCGTCCCGTTCGTGAGCAAAGCAACCGGCGTACCATTGGCCAAACTGGCAACCAAGGTCATGCTGGGGCGCAGTCTGAAATCGCTCGGTTTCGACCGGGAACCCTCTCCGGCGCATGTGTCGGTGAAAGAAGCGGTGCTGCCTTTCGACCGCTTCCCGGATGTGGACACGCTCCTGGGTCCGGAAATGAAGTCCACCGGTGAAGTGATGGGTATCGATGCGCAGTTCGGACAGGCCTATGCCAAAGCCCAGCTCGCGGCCGGCCAAAAACTGCCGACCTGCGGAACCGTTTTCATCAGCGTCAAGGACAACGACAAGTCCGCCGTCCTGCCGGTTGCGGCCCAATTTCACGCCATCGGATTCAGAATTATGGCCACTCGAGGGACCGCTCGACTGTTGACTGCCAACAGCATACCGAATGAGACTGTCCATAAAGTCTCCATGGGCCGACCTCACGTCGTCGACGCCATCAAGAACGGTGAGGTGCAACTGGTCATCAACACCGGCAGCGGAGAGACGCCTCGGCAGGACGGGTATATGATCCGGCGGGCGGCCATCAAGTTCGGCATTCCGTATGCTACCACCCTGGCAGGGGCCAGTGCCATGTGTCGGGGGATTACGGCGTTGAAAGAGTGCCGATACCGGGTGCAGGCCTTGCAGGACTATCACGGCTGAACGTTTCAATTCAATGACTGCGCGGCGCCCTGCGCCGCAGGAGAAATCCGTGTTTAACCAAAATCTCAAGCCACGAAAAATGAGAAAAGAGGCCACTGCGTATAACCAGCACGAGCTGGAAACAGAGGATAACCCGCGGGAAGCCTGCGGAATTTTCGGGATTCACAGTCACCCGGAAGCCGCGCGGCTCACCTATTTCGGGCTTTACGCCCTCCAGCATCGCGGACAGGAGAGTGCCGGCATTGCCGTTTTGCAGGGCAGCCGAATCACAGCCCACAAAGGCATGGGGCTTGTGCCCGAGGTGTTCGATAACAGTCATCTCGAAAAACTGAAAGGCCCCATTGCCATTGGACATGTGCGCTATTCCACTACCGGCAGTTCGATTCTCGCCAACGCTCAGCCTTTTGTCGTGCACCACCGCAATAAATCCTATGCGGTCGCTCACAATGGCAATTTCGTCAATGCCCACACCCTCAAGAGGGAACTCGAAGAGTCCGGTTCGATTTTCCAGACGACCATGGATACCGAGATCTTCCTGCATCTGTTTGTCAAAAACATGAGGCTGGGGTTTGAAAAAGCCCTCATCGAGGCCGTTAAGAAAATCAAAGGTGCCTATTCGATGGTGGTACTCACCTGCAAGGGCGAGCTGATCGGTATCAAGGACCCAAACGGGTTTCGGCCGCTGTGTCTCGGCAGACTAAACGGCCACTATGTGCTGGCATCCGAATCCTGCGCGTTGGACCTCATCGAGGCCGAGCACATCCGGGAGCTCGATCCCGGTGAGATTGTCATCATCAACGAGGAGGGCGTCAAGAGCGTCAACCCGCATGCCGAAACCCGACGCACGCTGTGCATTTTCGAGTTCATCTATTTCGCACGCCCCGACAGCAACATTAACGGACAAAACGTCTATCTGACCCGCAAGGCGCATGGCCGCCGCCTGGCCAAGGAGGCCCCGGTTGCGGCCGATCTGGTCATGCCCTTTCCGGATTCCGGCACCTATGCAGCCTTGGGATATTCGGAGGCTTCTGGTATTCCGTTCGAAATGGGCATGATCCGCAATCATTATGTCGGCCGGACTTTTATCCAGCCGACGCAGAGCATGCGGGACTTCGGGGTCAGGGTCAAGTTGAACCCGGTTAAGAGTCTTCTGAGGGGTAAAGACATCGTGATCATCGAAGATTCAATTATCAGAGGGACAACTGTGCGAACCCGTGTTAAGGCCCTGCGTGAGCTGGGGGTCAAAAAGGTGCATATGCGGGTGGCCGGCCCGCCCCACCGTTTTCCCTGCCATTACGGTATCGATTTTTCAACCAAGGGTGAATTGATTGCTGCCAGAATGTCAATCACCGAGTTGAAGGATTTCCTCAGCCTCGATTCCCTCCACTACCTCAGCATTGACGGTCTGCTCAAATCCACAGGAATTGCCTCACCGGAAAACTATTTCTGCAAAGCGTGTTTCGACGGGTGCTATCCCGTCGAATTCGATGTTGAGCTGTCCAAGGACTGTCTTGAAAGAAATCGTGCATTTTGATAGAATTATTACCCGGCTCTGCGCCTTAAGGATGCTCGAATTATTTCTCTGATGGATCGGGCGGTCGAAATCCGGCCGAAAAGGCGAGCAGATTACGTCAAAAGGGGCGAGGATAAAATGATCGAATCAAAGTATCTTAAGGAAAATATTGAAAATATACAAAAACTTATGGCGATCCCCGCCTTGAAGAACTTCGAGACCAAGAGTCTTGGAAAACTGTTGCGGTTGAGCAAAATCCGTCAGTATGAACACAGTGAGGTGATTATCAGGGAGGGCGACCTGGATCCCTGGCTCTACTTTCTGCTCTCCGGCAAAATCAAGATTTCCAAGGCCGGTCATGAAATCGGTACCATCGATCGAAAAGGTGAGATCTTCGGCGAGATGCGGATCATCGATAGCCTGAGCCGGTCGGCGACGGTGTCGGCCGTCGGGAAAACCGTATGCATGGCGGTGGACACCTCCGCCAAAGAACGCATGAGCAGCGAGGGAACCCGTGATGAAAAGCTGGACTTTTTGTTGCTTCTGTATAGAATTTTTGCCGAATACATGTCGATCCGGCTGCGATTGACCAATGACGAATTGATCAAGGCCAAGAAACAGGTCGAGCAGCTCAAGAAACCACCGAAATGAAAAAAACCGTCTCTTTTTCGCGGAATTCGGCCAACCTCTTTCTTCACATCACCACCCGCTGCAACCTAACCTGCCGCCACTGCTACATCAACCCACGTCAGCACGGCGACAAAACCCTTTCGTTGGCAACCGTCGAATCCTGGCTTGACCTATTTGCCCGTAGATCGGTCAAGACCAATATCATCTTTTTGGGCGGTGAACCGACGCTGCATCCTGATCTTGCGCGCATGATAAAGACGGCCCGGAAGCTGGCCTATGATTCAATCACCGTGGACACCAATGGCTTCCTGTTCCACGACATCCTATCCAAGGTCACGCCGCGGGATGTCGACTACTTTAGTTTCAGCCTCGACGGCGCCACCGCATCGACCAATGACAGGATTCGTGGAACGGGGTCTTTTGCCGCCTGCACAAACGGTATCCGGCAGGCCGTGGCCTGCGGGTTTTCCGTTAGTGCGATTTTCACGGTGAGTCGGGCCAACATTCACGAAATCGGGTTGATGGGACCGTTGCTCTCAACACTGGGCGTGAAGCGGTTTTTCATTCAGGTCATCGGCATTCGGGGACGTTCGGCCGCTAATCGGGCGGAAAACCTGCAGGTGGCCAGAGACGAGTGGTTGGGGACCGTGCCGGCGGCGGCCGAGAAAATCATGCGGCTGGGGATAACGGTTACCTTTCCCAAGGTTTTCCTGGAGGCCGGCGAGCGTTTCGAATGCGCCGGACGCGTGGCGGACAACTATTTCGTGTTTCCGAACGGCCGTGTGTACCGGTGTCCGCTGTGCGAGGATTTTCCGCTGCACAGCCTGATGATTGACGACAACTGCCTGACCGAGCGCGAACCGATCAACGAAAATGACCTTTTCCGGCTCGATATTCCGGAGGGGTGCGTGATGAATAAACTCATACAGCCCGACAACCTCCGCTATCGCCCCGATGGAACGCCGGAATACCGAGTCGCCTGCTGCCTGCTCAAAGAAGAATTCAGCGGGCTTTAACAAGGCGATTTCGAGATATGCCTGTGAAAACCCTGCGTCAGGAAATGATGGCGCTTATGGAAACAGATGAGCTGAGCGCAAAGGATCTGTCCCGGTATTTGGGCATCAGAGAAAGGGAAGTCCATGCGCATCTCGTTCATATTGAGAAAAGCATCGAGGCGCACGGAAAAAAAATCGTGATCCGACCGAGCCGTTGCCTGAATTGCGGGTTCGTCTTTCGCAACCGCCAACGATTTTCCCGTCCGGGACGATGCCCCCGCTGCAAAAGTACCCGCCTCGAAGCGCCTCTTTTCAAAATTGGGTGAAGCCGTGGCTGATGTCATGGGGGGTAAGGATACCACGCCTGCGAGACGGCAACTCTTGAAGAGCGTCATGCCGACAGTCGGACCGCTTGGCCGCGTCTACACGTTGAATCGCACGTGAAGGATATCACCGTCCTGGACTGAGTAGTCTTTGCCTTCGAGTCGGACGGTACCCAGCTTCCGGGCCGTGGCGTAGCTGCCGGCCGCCATCAGGTCATCGTAAGCCAACACTTCGGCCCGGATAAAGCCCTTTTTGAGGTCCGTATGGATGGCTTCGGCTGCATCGATCGCCGCGGTATGTTTCGGAACCGTCCATGCCTTGACCTCGTCGTCTCCGACCGTGAAAAAGGAAATCAGTCCCAGCAACTCATAGGATTTGCTGATGATTCTGTCCTTGGCGGAAGCGGCGATGTCGAATTCCTTAAGAAAATCCGCAGCTTCTTCGGGTGGCATTTGAACGAGTTCGCGTTCGAGCTTGCCGCGGATGACCAGGCCCAATTCGTTTGACCCCCCCCGGGGAATATCCGGCAGCAAATCGTCTTCATCGGCATTGTTGAACAGGGTGAGCATCGGCTTGCTTGAAAGGAAAGCAAAGCCCCGCAGCTGGGGTGCGGCGGCCAGTTCGGGTCGCCGCCTCAATGGGATGTTGTTTTCCATGGCTGCGATGCAGTCTTGGAGAAGGGCCAGTTCTTCCGGATTGCTCTTCCGGCCTCTTTTCCAGTCCATGTTCAGCCGTTCGAGGCGTTTTTCGGCCACGATGAAGTCGGCCAAAATCAGTTCCTGGTCGATGTGGTTGACGTCTTGCCGCGGGGTCGGTTCGGCCAGGCCGTAACTACTGAAGTTGCGGACCACGTGAATCAAGGCATCGCAGTCTCTTACGGACGTCCATGATGACTGGGTTTTAAGCCCGTCCTTCTCGAGGCCCTTGCCGGGCAGCAGATACTCAACCTGTGCATAACTTGTCTTTTGGGGGGTATACATCCCGGCCAACACGTCGACCCGTGGGTCCGGGACCCGAATGGCGGCGATGCGGTTATCCCCGCGGCGGCCGGACTCCTGAAAATTTCCGGTGAGGGCCTCAAAAACGGTGGTTTTTCCCGATCCCGGAAGCCCGATTAGACCTGATTTCATGAATCGAAAACGCCTCCATTCAAGTTCTCGAAAAATTACCCGATATTTAGATTGCGGCCGATCGTCAGCCTCACCGCCGAGCCGTCGTGATGGCGCTGGTCGGCGCCTGACGAGCCGGCGATAATCAGATACCGGTGCCTTGAGAATGCTTATACCGTTAAATAACCAAATTGCCAACACAAGCCTTTTCCGCCGCCAGGAGAGTCAACTGGCGGTGATTACTGCCAAACTCAAGAAAGAGATCGCCGGGCACAAGCGCGCCGAGGCAGCCCTGCAGGCGAGCGAGGAAAAATACCGCGTCCTTTTCGAAACGTCGGCCGTTTCTTTTCTGGAAGTCGATCTGTCGGCGGTTAAGCAAACGGCTGACGGCCTGAAACGCCTGGAGATTGACGACGTCAGCTCTTACGTGGTGGCTCATCCGGAACTCCTAACGGAGTTGCTCAAGCGGATCACCGTCACGAACTACAACACGGCCACCCTCCGGCTCTTCCAGGCCGAGAGCAAGGCCCAGTTTTCAGGTGCGGCTGAAAAGATCTTCGCTTCTCAATCGCGGGATGTTTTCAGGGAAGCCCTGATGGCCATCCTCGAGGGCCGGCCCGAATTTGAAATCGAAACGGTCAGCCAAACCCTGGCGGGGGAAAACATCAACATCCTGGTGAATTTTCAGATTCCGGAGGCACCAGAAAAATTCGAAACCGTTATCGTGAGTTTGATGGACATCAGTGAACGCAAACGGCTCGAAACGCAGTTTTTCAATGCCCAGAAGATGGAGGCCATCGGAACCTTGGCCGGCGGTATCGCCCATGATTTCAATAATCTGCTAATGGCAATCGAAGGCCTGGCATTTTTAATTTTGCAGGATACCGGGGCCGATCATCCCCATTACGCCACCCTTACAAAGATCGAGAAACAGGTCAAAAACGGGGCCAAGCTGACCGCCCAACTACTGGGGTATGCGCGCAGAGAGCGATCGAAAACCGCGTTGATCGACCTTAACCAGGTCCTGCGTGAAACCGCCGAGGCCTTCGGCCGGACCCGCAAACAGATCGCCATCAGCTTTGATCTCGACGACGGCCTGCGTCCCGTGGAGGCCAACCCGGGTCAGATCGAACAGGTGTTGCTCAACTTGTGCGTCAATGCGGCCGACGCCATGCCAAACGGCGGCCGTTTGTCATTCAAGTCCTCCAATACCACCCATGCGGAGATGCGGGGCCGCACCTATACTCCGAAAGCCGGTGATTATGTGCGGCTCGATGTTCAGGATACCGGCATTGGAATGGACGCGGCCACCCTCAACCGTATTTTCGAACCTTTTTTCACGACCAAGGAACTAGGCCGTGGAACCGGTTTGGGACTGGCATCGGTCTTCGGCATCATCAAGAGCCTGGAGGGATACATCGACGTCGAATCGGAGATCGGCCACGGTACCTCGTTTCGAATCTATCTGCCGACCTCGGTCCGGATGCTGCCGGCCGATCCGCAGCCCATCGGTGAGCAACCCGTTATGACGTCTAACCGGACCGTTTTGCTGGTTGACGATGAAGAGGTGGTTCTGGACGTCGCTGTCCAAATGCTGCAGCGATACGGCTATGCGGTTTTGCCGGCCGCCAGCGGCCAGGAGGCTCTACAAATTTTTCATGACAACAAAGACAAGATCGATCTCATCATCCTTGACATGGTGATGCCGGATATGGGCGGGGGAGCCGTATACGATCGGATCAGGCAATCCAATTCGGAGGTTAAGGTTCTGCTGTCGAGCGGTTACAGCCTTTCCGGTGAAGCTGCGGAGATCATGAAAAGCGGTTGTAACGGCTTTATCCAAAAACCGTATCATATAAAGGAATTGACGGCACAAATCGATAAACTCCTGCAGCAGCCCTAAGCGAAGATACCCATCCGTAATCCTTTCCGTAATCAACCGACTGGCGACCCCCGGCAATATTCTTGGATTTCAGTGAAACCAGCCATGGGGCCAGTTATTTTCCGATCCGGATTATGCTCTCATCGGACCCGGCCGCGGCCTTGACGGCCCAGCGGGCTAACTTTTTTTATGTTCTTTGCTTGACTTTTAGCCTGGGATCCTGTCCACTAAACTCTTAGCGGAGGAGCTTGATAAAATGAAAATTCGATTGATCCGGTATTATGTTTCGGCTTTGGCCATGGCGGCGATGATTCTTTTAGCGGGCGGCAGCCCGAACCCGGCCGACGCCCAGGGGTTGACGGTGGAACAAGCCGTCATTTGCAGGAAGATTGTCAATCGTGTTCCGGTCGATGTCGGAAAGAGTTTCTCGGTGTCCGTCGGCAAACTCTTTTGCTTTACAAAAGTCGTCGGAGCACACCAACCGACTGAAATCACCCATGTCTGGTATTTCGACGGCACTGAAAGAGACCGCATTAACCTGTCGGTGGGTGGCAGTCCCTGGCGGACTTACAGCTCGAAGCGGTTGCGACCGGACGAAGTCGGAACCTGGCATATCGACGTTCTGGATACCGGAGGGAACATTCTGGACCGCTTGACGTTCGATACGGTGCCTTAAAGGATCTTTTCTTGTATTTGGCCAGGAAACATATCAAGGGGACACTGCACTACTTCATACGGGAATCCTATCTGAGCAGCGGTTGCCTGAGCAGTCGTGATTTGTTCGACTTGGGAACCGACCCCACCCGTTTCATCAAATATCCCGGAGGAAATGCCTACTATATCGACGAGATGGTGGAGGAGAGCCTGACGTCCTTCGGTTCGCCCCCCACCGGAGCTCAGTTGGACGACATCTTCTGGCTCTTTCTCGATCCTGATATCCGCATCAAACTCGAACCTTTTCGTCGCCGGGAAATTCGCTCCAGACATGCGCGGCATTTGCCGCTCGATGCCTCCGCCGGCAATCCTCATATTTTCGACAGGCGCCGGCTTGTTTATCTTAAAACCGGTCAAAAAAACCTGGGTCATATCGATGCCGTTCCTGCCAAAATGTACAAGATACTGGTCAACAAGTCGCGGGATGAACTCGAGCAGCAGTTTATCGATATGGAACGGGGTCTGCGGGACAGAGAAATCAAAACCTACGTTTACGCCGTCTTCAACCTGCAGGATTTTTTCAGCGAATCTTTTGCTAAATCCGTTCCGGGTTTTCTGGATCAATCTCAGGTTGATGACCATTTCATCGGCGAGGTCTGCAAACTCAAAGAGGATGAGAAATTCTGGACCGGTGTCGAACCGTTCGACGGTTTGAACGACTATCTGATTCGGTATGTGATCATGTTTTTCGATTTCGACTATGAACCCCGAAACTTCATGGATGAGTACATCCGCGGCTTCATCAACAGCCGCCGCGACTATCGACCGCCGGTTCCACAACCGACGGTATCGATTGAATCGGCTTGCCGCATATTCGGCGAGAGTGAAGAAATCCTGATGAAAATGAGCCGTAGGGAGCTGTCGCGACTCTATCGTCGTCGGGCCCGGGATCTGCACCCGGATCAGGGCGGCCAGGCGCCTCAGTTCATCAAATTGACCGAGGCCTATAGAAGCTTGCAGCGCAGGAAAAAATCGTAGCTGGGCTGTAATCAATTCGCCTAAGGATGTTGTTATGACCGGTACCCAATGGAATCCCGGCCGTCTGCTGGAACTCTCCGGCTCCTACTGGCAGGCCTGCACCCTGCATGCGGCCGTGAAACTCGACATTTTTTCTGCCATCGATCAGGATCGTCTCGGCGCGGATGAGATTGCCCGGAAGTGCGGTTGTGAAAAAAGGGGCTTGATGCGCTTGTTAAACGCCTTGACCGCCATGGAGCTGCTGATCAAAGAGGGGCAAACATACGCCAGCACGCCCCAGGCCCGTGCCTTCCTCACCCTTCAAAGCGATCGCTATATCGGGCATATCATTACCCACCATCACCACTTGATGCCGTCATGGGCCGAGCTGGACCAGGCCGTCAAAACCGGTCGGCCGGTTCGCGAGCGCGTATCGCATGGAGATGAGGAGAAGCGCGCGAGTTTCCTCATGGGCATGTTCGACATTGCCATGAACACCGCCCCCAAGCTTGTTCCGCTCATCGATCTGTCCGGACGGCGTCATTTGCTCGATCTGGGGGGCGGCCCCGGCACCTATGCGATTCATTTCTGCCAGGCATACCCGGCCCTGAAAGCCACGCTCTTCGACCTGCCGACCACCCGTCCATTTGCCGGAAAGACCATCGCGCGTTTCAACCTGTCCGACCGGATCCGATTTGCCGCCGGCAACTACCTCGAAGATGACCTCGGCAGCGGCTACGACGTGGCCTGGCTGTCTCAGATCCTCCACGGGGAAGGTCCCTCGGAATGTCAAAAACTCATCGATAAGGCGTTGGGATCCCTGGTCGCCGGCGGAATGATCATCGTGCACGAGTTTATTCTCGACAACGATATGGCCGGACCGCTCTTTCCAGCCCTGTTTTCCCTCAACATGCTCATCGGGACCCCATCCGGTCAGTCCTATAGCGAGGCCCAGATCACGGGAATGCTCTCGAAGGCCGGTGCCGGAAATATTCGCCGGATCACCTTCGACAGTCCCAACGATTCGGGTCTCATCATAGCTACCGCTTAAATTGGTCTCTCTTCGCATGCGATCGGTACGCGACTGTAGACAAAGGGAACCATGACCGTTCAATTCCTGCCGGTACTGCAATAATTCATAAAATTACAATTGGTTAAGAATTTTCTCAACCGGTTTTAAGGCTGTTGACAATCCAATTGGTTTTATTTAGTGTCAAAAAATGGCCGCAGAGCAGACCCGCATTGCACCGATGAGAACCTACCATTATGGAAATGGCAATACCATCTCGGTTCACTGCAGCTGCTCTCGGGCGGATTTCGCGGAAGATCGCGCCGATCGACGCCCTGATGGCGCAATATGGCCCCTATCGGATGCGATCGGACACACCGCAGCGATAGCGTTGCCCAACCGTTCAGCCGACACCTGGATTGACGCATGATCATCGGACTGGATGTCGGCGGCACGCACGCCGACGTCGTGCTTTTAGGGGATGCGGGTCTGGTGAGGGAGATCAAAGTACCCACCGACGCGGCAAACCTGTTCAAGACCGTTCTGACGGGCCTCGAGACCATCACGGCCGGGATGGATCCGCATCAAATCGACCGGATCGTTCTGAGCACGACGCTTACCACAAACGCCATTGCCCAGAAGAAACTGCACCCGGTCGGCATGATCGTTTCAAGCGGCCCTGGGCTTGATCCTGAATTTTATCGCACCAATCGGTACTATTTTGCGGTTTCCGGTTCCATCGATCACCGCGGTCGTGAAGTCGTCCCCATTTCCGAAAGCGAAATCCATAAAGTGGCCGAGACATTTCAAGCCGAAGGGATCCGGAATGTCGGGATCGTCGGCAAGTTTTCGGTGCGCAATCCTGAGCATGAAATTAAGATTCATACCCTCCTGAAAGACCGTTTCGAGCGGGTTTTCTTAGGCCATCAGGTCTCCGGCAATCTGAACTTCCCGCGCCGGGTAGCGACCACCTATCTGAACGCCGCCGTCTATCCGATCCATACGTCTTTTTTCGATGCCGTCAAGAAATCCCTGGCTCAAAAGGGTCTCGAGGTTCCTTTGTACATCCTCAAGGCTGACGGCGGCACCATGAACCTGGAAGCCTCGATGGAATTCCCCGGTCAAAGCATCCTTTCCGGTCCGGCCGCCAGTGTCATGGGGGCCCTGGCTCTCGCTCCGAGTGAGGTGGATGCGATGGTGATGGATATCGGCGGGACCACCACGGACATGGCAATCATCCGCAACCGAATTGCGTTGTTGCACCCGATCGGCGTGCGGCTGGGGGGTTTTCGGACCCTGATCCGGTCCGTGGAAACACGTTCAGTCGCAATAGGGGGTGACAGCCTCGTGAAGGCCAGGGCCGGCGAACTGGAGATCGGTCCCGAAAGAGAAGGGCCGGCCATGGCCTTCGGTGGCCCTCATCCGACCCCCACCGACGCCCTGTTTGTCCTGGGTGAGATGAGCACGGGCGACAGGGAAGCGGCCGTCCGCGGGATGACCGCGGTTGCCCGTGACCTCGGCCTGCCGATCGAAGATGCCGCCCGGCGGGTTTTCGACCATGCCTGCCATAGAATTCTGCTGGAGGCGCGGGAGTTGGTCGATCGCATCAATAACCGACCGGTGTATACGGTCCAGGACCTGCAGCAGGGCGACAAGGTCAACCCGAAGGTTCTCTTGATCCTCGGCGGACCCGCGCCCTATTTTGCTCGGCGCCTCGAAACCCTTTCCGGTCAGCGGGTCCGACTGGTGCCCCGCTGGCAGGTGGCCAACGCCGTCGGCGCGGCCCTGGCGCGGACGACCTGTGAAGTCCTGGTCTTTGCCGACACACAACTTGGCGTCGTCATGGCGCCGGAGGAAAATTTCAGAGAAAAGATCGATCGAAATTTCACCGATCGAGATGCGATCGACGCGGCATACCGCCTTCTCAAAACAAAGGCCCTGCAGATCGGGGCGGATGACGAAGATCTGGAAATGGAAGTCCTGGAAAACATGCAGTTCAACATGGTGCGCGGATTTTTAACCATCGGCAAGAACTTGAGGGTAAAAGTACAGGTCAAACCGGGGTTGATCGGTAATTACGGACGATTGGTCGCCGACATAATAGCGCAGGAGCATTAAGCGCTGCGCCCTCAGCGTCTCCTGATGATGGCGTGCGGATCAAAGCTTGCACAAGCCCAAATTTCATGCCCTGTTACAAAGTTGAGCGAGAGTTCGCGTAGACTCTTTACCATGCCAAGGGGAATGATGTTAAAAGCCAAGCATAAAACCGGCCTGGTATTCTTTCCGGCATTCGATTGGGCCATCAGCCCGACCCATCCCGAACGGGAAGAACGGTTGCTATACACTCAGGACCAGGTGCTGGAAGAGGGCCTGTTCGATATCGACGGCGTCCATGAGTTCAAACCGGATGTGGCGACCGTCAAGGATATCCAAAGGGTCCACTTCTGCGTGCCGGATGTATGGCATGTCACCACCGAATCCCACTTCATCAGCGCAGGTGGCGCCAAGACCATCGGCATAGCCGTCATGGAAAAAACAGTCGAAAAGGGCTTCGCTCTGGTCCGCCCGCCCGGCCACCACGCGATGCGGGTCGTTCACGGGGCCAGGGGCTTTTGCAACATCAACATCGAGGCCGTCATGGTCGAATACCTGCGCCGCGCCTACCGGGTCGACCGGGTCGCCATCGTGGACACCGACTGCCACCACGGCGACGGGACCCAGGACATCTACTGGCACGATCCCGACACGCTGTTTATTTCCATCCACCAGGACGGCCGCACCCTCTATCCCGGTACGGGGTTTCCCAAAGAGCAGGGCGGCCCGAATGCTTTCGGAACGACCGTCAACATCCCCCTGCCGCCGCACACTTCGGCAGAGGGGATTCTATACGCCTTGAAAAACGCGGTAATGCCGATCCTCGCCGACTTCAAGCCCCAGATTATCGTCAATTCGGCCGGTCAGGACAACCACTATTCGGATCCGATAACCAACATGAACTTTTGCGCTCAGGGATACGCCGATTTGACCAGCCTGCTGCAGCCCGACATAGCGGTGCTGGAAGGCGGGTATGCCATCGAAGGCGCCTTGCCGTATGTCAATGTCGGCATCATCCTGGCCATGGCCGGCATCGATTACGGCAAGGTCAGAGAACCGGATTATGATCCGCAGAGGATCCGCCAGCGACCCGAAGTGACCCGGCATGTCGAGGCGGTCTGCGAAGCGGTGCGGGGACTCTGGGACCAACGCGAAGTCAAACGCTCTCAGACCGTGAATGGGAAAACATTTGACCATCGCAACCGACGCATTTTTTACGATACCGACATGATTCACGAGTCCCAGGAGGAAACCGTGCGCGTCTGCACCGATTGTGGCGGGGCGCTGCGTATCGATTCATCGTCTAACCGCGGGACCCGTATCCTGGCGGTTCACGTGCCCCGCAAAGCCTGTGCGGTATGCCGCGAAACGGCTTACCAATGGTACGCGTCGGCCGACAGGGGTGAGTTCGACCACATTTTTTTACAGGATCGGATCCGGGATGTTTACGAGGAGCGTAAATAATCCCGGAGGTCTGGAGCCGTACCGTCGGGTTGCGGTCCTCACCGGACTTTAATGGGCAACTAATGGTGCCGGCAGTCCCTGTTCTGATCGGTCCCAGGCCGATCGACCCCGAATCGGACGCGGGGGGTTATCCACGGCGTTTTAACGCGTCGATATTCTTGGATAAAACGATCAAACCGCTTAAAACGATAGGAGACGGAATGATGAAAAAAAATATTTTGATTCTATTGGCCGTAATCGTGTCGGCCGCACCGGCGATCGCAGCCGAACAAGGAGAAACCCTCTTCAAATCACAGGGGTGTACGGCTTGCCACCGGCCTCAAAGCGCCTCCAAGGTGAACCCGTCGCTGACGGAGATTGCGCGAATTTACCAGGGTAAGGAGGACCAGTTGATACGTTACATGAATGGAGAAGCCGAGGCGATCGTCAATCCGGATCAAGCGGGGATGATGAAGCGATACATAGAAAAAACCAGGCAACTTTCCGATGCGGACCGCAAGGCGATCGCGGATTTTATCATGACGCATTCCAAATGACGCCGCGCAAGGCTGGCATATAGAAGAGCACAGCGACCGTCGCGGCTGGCGAAAACCAGCTTGACCGACACGGCGCTTTTATAAGGGAGAGAATTGAAATTCCAGTGAAAAAGGTGCTGACGCATAACCGCACGAGTTTGAGACGGATATTTTGGGCCGTTTTGCTGGCGATTGTCTGGTGGGGGTGCGCCGAGGTCCCCATCACCCAGCGCCGAGGCCTGCACTTGGTGCCGGAGAGCGATCTGCTTTCCCTCAGCCTGCAACAGTATAACGAGGTGCTCCAGCAGAGCAAACTTTCCACCGACACTCAGAAAGTCGCCATGGTCAAGCGGGTGGGAAACCGAGTTGCAAAGGCCGCCGAGTCCTTTCTGGCGGAATCCGGTCGCCAGGATTTGATCAAGAACTATCAGTGGCAGTTCAACTTGATCGAGGACGACGAGACGGCCAACGCGTGGGTGATGCCCGGCGGCAAGGCGGCGGTCTACACCGGCATCCTGCACTTTACCCAGGACGAAACCGGCCTGGCCGTTGTCCTGGGGCATGAAGTGGGACATGCCCTCGCCAATCACGGCAACGAGCGCATGAGCCAGGAATTGCTGGCGAGCATGGGCGGAATGGCGCTCGGCGTGGCCTTGTCCTCCCAACCGCAGATGACGCAGGAGCTGGCCATGGCCGCTTTCGGTGCGGGGACTTCGATCGGTGTCCTATTGCCGTACAGCCGCCTGCACGAAAGCGAGGCCGACCACATCGGTCTGATTCTGATGGCCCGCGCGGGCTACGATCCGCGGGAGGCGACAGCCTTCTGGCAGCGCATGAACGCGGCCCCGGGTTCACGACCGCCGGAACTGCTTTCAACGCACCCGGCACCGGAGACCCGTATCGCCAACATAAAAGCCCTTATTCCCGAGGCCATGACCTACTACCGGCCGTCAGCTAAATAGTTTCCGTCCAAATTAAATCGAATTCGAAGATCGGGAGGACTTGGTGCAGCCGAAAGAACTCGAGTGCCCGGACCCTATCATCATAAACGAGGCCCAGTTGCTTATGGCCGAGAAACGGACGTCACTGGCGACCATGAGAACGGGAATCGCGGTGTTCGCGCTGCCCCTTTCGGTTTTGAGCCTGCTGATCGTCACATCTAAATATTATGACGTTGTACATGTAATCCATTTTATTCTGCCGCTGGTCCTACTAAATATGGGACTTGTGGTGCTGGGGTCGTATCTTGTCATCCGGGCCGTCATTCACATTCGCCACTATGATCGGCTGTTGAAAAACCTAAAGTCGAAGCACAGCAAAGTCGCCGAATTCATCGATTAGCCGGCGAAAAGCTGCGCAGCCGGTGCTCGGCAAACCGGCTTTTTTAACGCAGCGGAAGAACGCAATTTTTCAAATCTAAATCCACACGGCCTGTAAAACCCACTGCCACAGAACAAAAACCGTCATGCCGCCGACGATGGTGACCAGCAGGTTATTACTGAGCCGGCCGATGACGGCTGTCAGCACAGCCCCGACCAGGTAGGGATTGGAGAAGGAAAACTGCAGCGTGTGGCCGTCAGGTAGGAGCGCCGCCGGCACGATGATGGCGGTGAGTACCGTCGGCGGCACGTAGCCCAAGGCCCGGGTCATGCCTTTGGAAAATGTGATGCGGCCTGACAGCGGCAGCAGGCCGTAGCGAATGAGAAAAGTCACCAGGGCCATGCCCGCTATCAGGAAGAAGGTGTCCATATCAGAGCCCTCTGGCTTGCCCGGCGTCTCGTTTGCGGGTTAGCAGCGCATCGGCGGTGACACCGGCGGTGATACCGGCGGCGGTGGCAAGGATGAGACCGAGCTTGTGGGGCAATCCGTTAAAGAGCACCGCGGTCGCGCCGGCCACCACCACGGCGAAGCAAGTGGGGCGATTCTTCACATAAGGAATGATCATCCCGATGAATGCGGCCACCATGGCGAAATCAAGGCCCCAGTGACCGATATCCGCCAGAATACGGCCGGCGGCCAGGCCGGCGAAGGTGCACAGGTTCCAGTTCGTGTACATGAAAACCATGGAACCCAGTTGATACCAGTGCTTATGTGGGCCGTCGTCGGTTCGGGCATACCGGCCGATGGCGACGGCAAAGGTTTCATCGGTCAGCCCGAAGGCCAGCACCGTCTGCCACCTCTGCGGGAGGTGTTTGAGATACGGCAGCAGGGCGGCTGTGTAAAGCAGGTGGCGAAAATTGACCACGCAGGTGGCCAGGACGATCAGGGGCCACGCCGTTCCCGCACCCACCAGTCCCATGGCGATAAACTGGGCCGATCCGGCGAACACGAACAGGGACATACCCATGGTGCCGGCCGCTGACAACCCGGCACTGCCGGAGAGCGTCCCGAAAATAATGCCGAATGGAATGGCGCCGATCACCAGCGGCAGCGTGTCGCGGGCACCGCTGAAAAACTCGGTGCGCTTCGATTTTATATCCAGGTCCTTAACTTCCACGAAAATCTTTCCGTCGCCGTTGTGATATCCGCAAAGCCCGATACTGGTCGCCAGAGCCGTCGACCCTTACCGGCGTTCACGATTTCACAACGGAAGCGATGACTCTTTTTGGGTGAAAGTGAATGGCGGCCCGGCCGGCGGATTTTGTGGGATGCCTTGCAGAATACCGGCTATCAACAGGATTACGTGAATGACCGCCATGGGGCGGATCCGGTTGAGGTATTGTTGGCGGCCGGCGAAAATACCGTAACCGTCTATCTGAGAGAGGATGGGGCCCGGCTGGACAAAATCGAACTGGAACCCATCGACACACCCTACTAGTAAAGAGTTCAAGACATTGACACGATGGCCGTATTTGGGCAGGGGGATACGGTCGACGTTGCCCCCTTTTCCGGGTGGAATCGGCGGCCCGACTTTTTGTCTGTGTCATGACGCGCAAAGACATCGACTTCTGCTCTCGCATCATGAATGCGGGTTTCGTGATCCTGTTTGCGTTGACGTCTCCTCGTCGAGCTTATGGGGCATCGTACCGGCCTTGCAGGGTGGTCAAATATTGAATGGCCCCCTGCCTATGAATCCCCATCCCCCTTTTTAGAGACCGGCATTGGCGTGTTCGAGCGCAAAGACCGGTCCGGTCATCACTGGAGAGGGGTTAACCACAGCCCACCTCCATTTTACCCAAATGCGCTTACCAGCCCTTTGTGCTGATGATGGCCTTCATTTTTTCTTCAATCTGCTTCTCGACGATCATCATCCTCCGGGCATGGGCTTTCTTGATCTTGTTCGTCAGCTCGTTAATGTCGGCCGGTTTTTCCAGAAAATCGACCGCACCGAGCTTCATGGCCTCGATCCCCTTTTCCAGGGTTGCATGTCCGGTCAATAGAATGACCTGTGATTCCGGTTTTTCCTTTTTGAGGAGTTTGAGCGCTTCGAGTCCGTCCATTTCGGGCATCATCAGATCCACGATGATGGCGTCAAAAGATTCTTTTTCCGCCAAACGGACCGCTTCGGCAGCGGATGAGGCCGTTGATACTTCAATCCCACGGGTGGCCATGCGTTCGGCCATCACTTCTAGAAAATCTTTTTCGTCATCGACGAGTAATACTTTTTCAGCCATCTTGCTACTCCTTTCCTGTTCGGTGTTAAAGAATACCGTTTCTTGCGGTGTTTGCGGCGCGAGCCTCAGAGATCATGAATTATCAGCGTGAGAGTTCTAGTCGCGGAATTTTTGACCAAGCGGGCATCGATAAATGCGCTCAGACAATGGTCCTGGTTCGACATCGCGGCATCCGGCAGCGGACCGAAGTGAACGCAGGCACCGTTGTCCGTTTTTTCGGGCCGCAGACAGATCGAGCCGCCTTGGCCGGCGGCGGTCATGGCGACCTCGAGGCACAGAAAGAGCGTGTTGAGCAATCCAAACGGTGACGTTTCGATGACCACCGGTTTAGGGGACGGCTGCACGTCCAGGTTCGCACCGCTCATTGCAGCGAACCGGACCGACAACGCGGCCAGCAGTTGCAGAATCTCGTTCAAATCCACTTTTTTCAAAGAATCGTCGACGCTGTGAGCAAACCGGTTCATGTTTTTCAACAAACCGTCGGCCCGCTTGACCTGGTCCATGATTCTCATTGCCAGAACATTGACCTTCTCGGGGTCCAGAGGCCTGCCACGCGCCGCCATAGCGGCATGATCGGTCAGCAAACCGGCGTTTTCGTTTATCGTGGCCAGCGAGTTTTTGATATCGTGGGTTACCGAGGCAATCACTTGCCCGAAAAACCGGAGTCCTTGATCATCTTGTTTTCGTACGGTCGTCTTCACGTGTCACCTTTTGACCTATTGAATAGGGTCTGCATTGTATCTAACAAGCGCTCGATGTCGACGGGCTTGACCATGTAGTCCGCGTCGGTTCCGCGTGCCGACGCGAAGTCTTTCTCCGAGCCGTAGCCGGTTAGAAAAATGAATTTCATATCGGGACACCGGGCCCGCAGTTTTTCACGCAGTTCCAACCCCCCGATTTTAGGCATCTTCATGTCCAGTATGGCCAGGTCGAAGCAGCACGACGCCACCCGCTTCAAGGCAGCGCTGCCGGTCGTGAACCACTCGGCCTCGATGTTGCGCAGAACCAACCGTTCGCCGAGGGCCGATACCAATTCCTCCTCGTCGTCTACGAGTAACACGCGCATGGGTTTGTCCCTTCCTTGACTTGCGGTTTTAAGGGCAAGGTGATGGTGAAGCATGTTCCTTTGCCGATTTCACTGTCGGCATGGATTAAGCCGCCGATTTCTTGGGTCAAGTTGTACGTAATGGAAAGCCCCAGCCCGGTGCCTCCCTGCCCGGTTTTAGTCGAGAAAAAAGGTTCGAAAATCCTCTGCAGATCTTCCTGAGGTATGCCGCAGCCATCATCCCGGAACCTGACCTCGACCGCCTCTGCGCCCGCACGGTTGACCTGAATCGACAAATGACCGCCGTCGCACATGGCGGCAAAGGCATTGTTGATAATGTTCAGAAAGATCTGCTGGAGTTTGCCGCGGTCGATTTCGATGACCGGAATATCGGTCGACACGTCCACTTGAATGTCTATACTGCGGTATTCGGCCTCCTTGGTCAGAAAACTCAGGACCTCATGGATGGTTTCCTCCAGGTGGACCGGTTCGATGGTGGCCTCGAGATTCCGGGCAAAGGTCAACAGCCGCTTGGTGATCTTACCCGCTCTCTTGACCGAGTTAAGGATCGAGTCGACCAGGCTGAGCAGTTTGGGGTCGTCGGCGTACTGCATTTTAAGTGAAAATAAGTCCTTGATCAGCCCGGCCTTTTCGTTGACGATGGCCAGGGGGTTGTTGATCTCGTGGGCCACGCTGGCGGCCATGCGGCCGATGGAGGCCATCTTGTTGGCGTATTCCATCTGATGCAGCGTCATGAGCCGCCGCTCATCGGCGTTATAAACCTTGTTCACCATGAAGGTAACGGTTCCGATAATCACCGCCAGGATTATTGAAACGCTGCCCAGCAGGAAGATAATGAGCTGCAGCCGGGTTTTGCGCCACTGCTTCATGAGCTCGGTCTTCTTTTTGACGATCATCAAAATGAACGGGGTGTCTTTGA
>JBFYWB010000004.1:0-6344 GCA_041299015.1 Deltaproteobacteria bacterium | reverse complement strand
CGACCTTGACCATCTGCGTCGGGTTTTCGATCCTGATGTTTTCCAGTTTCAAGCCGACGGCCGTCTTCGGCTTCATGATGACGATCACATTGCTGGCAGCCCTTGTCGGTGATCTCATTCTGCTCCCCTCGCTGATGCAACACGTCGAGCTGGTCACCTTGTGGGATCTCGTGCGCTTGAAACTCGGCCAGGAGCCCGCAAAGGGAATTCCTCTTTTCAAGGGATTTTCCCGCACCGAGATTCACTCTCTCATCATGGCCGGATCCCTAAAAAAAATCGAGGCCGGTGAGGTCCTCTTCCACAAGGGGGAACCCAGTGATTCGATGTACACGATAATCTCGGGGACCATGGACGTCATCGATACTGTCGCCGGCGCTGACGCCTGTTTGGACTCGGGCAGACAGCGGCTGATCAACCGGATGAAAGCCGGAGATGTGCTGGGCGAAATGGGTCTCCTGCGTTCTGCTCCGCGATCGGCGACTGTCGTGGCCTGCGAACCGGTTGAGCTTCTGCCGATCAACTGGAAAATGATCAAGCGGCTGCAGTGGCTGTATCCGCCCACGGCCCGAAAATTCATGTCCAATCTCTTGACGATCCTTTGCGGTCGGGTCGAATGGCTCACCACGTGTTTGTCGAACGTCACGGTTCTGGACAAGGCCACCGGATTGAGCAACCGCGAAAGCTTTATCAGCCTGATGAACAAGGAAATCCAGCGCGCACGCAGATACCGGACCCACCTGTCGCTCTGCCTTTTGAAGGTCGAGTTCGACACTGCCGACACCCACATGGATTTATGGCAAAAACAAACCATGATGCTATCCGTCAGTGAAACACTGGCCCGTAATCTTCGAGACTGCGACATTCTGGGGCGGTGTGACCCACAGATCTTCGGTTTGCTGTTTCCACAGACGGCGCTTGAGAAGGCCCGGATGATATCCAATCGGTTGCTGTTCCTCCTGCAGAACCACCATTATGCCAATGACGGGATTCAGCTGCAGATCGCTTTTGGGCTCTCCGAGTTTTCGCCCGAAAGGCAGGAAACCGGATCGGCCTTGCTCGAACGCGCCGCCGGGTTTCTCGCGCAGCCAGCACCATCATCATGATCAGAGGAAAAAGGATAAAGGCCGTCATGGTTGAAGGATTGAAAAATTTCCAGCGGCATCGCTGCGAGACAAGCAGGCGGATTTTTTCTGCCTTGATGGTGTTGCTGTGTTTGACGGCCTGCGGTTGCACAGTCCGCAGGGAAACCGTCTTCACCGGACGGACAATGGGCACCACTTACAGCATCAAGCTGGTGACCAGTTACCTTCAGCCGATTTCCGGCCTGCAGGATCGGATCGACAAACGGTTGGATGACATCAACCGGAGCATGTCCATTTACAGGGACGACAGTGAGATCAGTCGTTTCAACCACCTGACTACCGTCGGCGAGAGATTTTGGGTTTCAGACGATTTCATACGGGTCATGCAGATGGCCCGGAAAATTTTCCTGATCACCAACGGCGCATGGGACGGTACGGTAAAGCCGTTGGTCGATCTCTGGGGTTTCGGGTCAGAAGGGAAAAGGGCGGTGCCGCCGCCGGCGGTGGTCCAGCAGCGGCTGCAGGCCGTCGGTTTCGATGCCATCCAGGTGGTTGAGGAGCGGTTTCTGGTCAAGCACAACGCCGCCGTGAGCCTCGATCTCGGCTCGATTGCCAAAGGATATGGTGTCGACCAGATTGCCGCGCTCCTCAGAGACAGCGGCATAAAGAATTTCATGGTGGAAATCGGTGGCGAGGTCTGCGCCGCCGGATTGCGTAAAGACGGTCTTGCCTGGCGGATCGGCATCAATACCCCGAGAAAAGATGCCCCGCCGGATGAGGTCTATAAAATCGTCAATCTGACGGACAGGGCCTTGGCCACCAGCGGTGACTACCGCAACTTTTTCGAAATCGCCGGTAGAAACTACTCCCATGTGATCGATCCGCGCAGCGGTTATCCCGTGGCCAATGGGGTTGTCAGTGCGTCGGTTCTCGCCGCCGCCGCCACCTTTGCCGACGGCTTGGCAACGGCTCTTATGGTCATGGGCCCGGCAGCAGGGATCGAATTGGTCAATCGGCTCGAAGGGGTAGAGTGCCTGATCGTGGAGATGCAGACCGACGGGACGCTGATCGATCATTATTCAAATGCTTTTCCGGCGGCGGATCGAAATTAACCGTTCGTGAAACCAGGGCTTGACAACCCCGGTGCAGTTCGGTAGGTTCCCATATTAAAACCTATTTATTTAAAGATCTTAGGCTACGCCATCCGTTTCACTCGACCCGTCGGCGCCATCGGGTCGGCGGTCGGTCTGAACCACTAACCAACCGATTTCAGGAAGAAAGGAAAAAGACGTGGAAATTGTGGTCTTATTGAAACAGGTCCCTGCAACCGAGTCGATGATCGGCATTGCCGAAGACGGGGTGTCCATCAAGACGGCCGATGTAAAATGGGTCATCAGCCCCTACGATGAATTTGCGGTTGAAGAGGCGCTGCGGATCAGGGAAACGCACGGCGGTAAGGTCACCATTCTCACCGTCGGGCCGGACAAAGCCACCGAGGCGATTCGAACGGCTTTGGCCATGGGTGCCGACGAAGGCATTTTGATCAATGACCCCGCGGCACTGGGCTGCGACGGGTTGGGGGTGGCGCGGATACTCGCGGCGGCGTTAAAGAAGATTCCCTACGATATCGTCATTGCCGGACAACGGGCCGTCGATGACGACAATTTTCTGGTGGGCACCGCGGTCGCCGAGTTTTTGGGAATCCCCAACATATCAGTGGTCAACAAGCAGGAGATCAGCGACGGCAAGATCAGGTGCCGACGGACGATCGAGGGGGGTGTGGTCGTGATCGAGGCGCCCCTGCCGGCTCTTTTTACGACCCAGCGGGGACTCAACGAACCGCGCTATGCTTCCTTGCCGGGGATTATGAAAGCCAAGAAGAAACCGCTGGTCGTCAAAACACTCGCCGACATCGGCCTGGACGCGGCGGCACTGGGGCGGCCGAAAACAAAGATCCTGGCCCTGCAGCCGCCGCCGGAAAGAAAGGGCGGTCGCATGGTCGCAGGTGAAACCGCGGCCGAGAAGGCGACGACCTTGGTGCGGTTGCTGGCCGAGGAGGCCAAAGTCATATAACGATAAATTTTTTTCTAAAAAATTTACATGGAGACCGAGATGAGTGTTTTAGCCATTGCAGAGCAGAGAGACGGGAAGTTTAGAAAAGTCACTTACGAAGCCTTGAGCGAGGGCCGGCGGATAGCGGACCGCATGGGCACCGACCTGGTCGTGCTGGTGATGGGTTCGGGTGTCGAGACGGCTGCCGCCGGCCTCGGAAAATTCGGGGCCGATAAAATCATTGTGGCAGACCATCCGAGCCTGGCGGAATATCTGACCGACACCGCAACCACCGTTGTCACCGGCGTGATAGCCGCAGCCGATCCCCAGGTGGTTATTCTGGGCGCCTCGACCCAGGGCAAGGATCTGGCCGCACGCCTGGCCGCGCGCTTGAATGCCGGCTTGGCCATGGACTGCGTCGCGGTGCGGGTCGATGCCGACAGCATTGTCGCTACCCGACCGCTTTACGGCGGCAAGGTGCTGGCTGAGGTCGCGCTGAGCGGCAAACCCCAGATCGTCGCCACGCGACCGAACGCCGTGAGCATTACGGAATGCGTCAAGGCGGCGGTGATCGAAAAAACCGCCGTCGATCCCGGGGCAAGCCGACTTCAGCTTGTCGAAAAAACCCTCGAAGCGGAGAAGGTCGAGTTGACCGAGGCCGACGTTATCGTATCCGGCGGCCGGGGTATGGGAGGTTCGGATTACAGTCTGGTGGAGGCACTGGCCGCTGCACTCGGCGGCGCCGTGGGGGCATCCCGCTCGGCGGTCGACGAAGGCTGGCGTCCCCACGCCGATCAGGTGGGACAGACCGGCAAGGTGGTCTCGCCGAACCTTTACATCGCCTGCGGTATATCGGGTGCGATTCAGCACCTGGCCGGCATGTCCTCTTCAAAGGTGATCGTGGCGGTCAACAAGGATGCCGAGGCGCCGATTTTTTCGAAGGCCGATTATGGCGTGATAGGCGATCTGTTCGAGATCTTGCCGCTGATCACCGCCGAAGTAAAAAAGCTGAAGGGTTGACACGATCTGCGTGCCGGGTTCGTTTGGGTTCAAGGGTTGCCCCAGAAAGAGGGCAACCCTTTTCGATTGGTGCGTTCTGCAGGGCCTATGAATCGCCTCATCCAGCAAAAGCTGCCGACGGTTCGTGTTACCAGTTTCAGGGGTGAAAATACCGGTTCATGATCGTTTATCTCACCAGCCTCGGATGTGCCAGAAACCAGATCGACAGCGAGGTCATGCTGGGGCGTTTGAAAGCGGTCGGGGCGCTTTTCAGCGACGCCCCGGCTGACGCCGAGGTGATCATCGTCAACACGTGCAGTTTTATCGAATCGGCTGCCGATGAATCGATCGACACGATCCTGGAACTGGCGGCTTATAAAAAAAAGGGCCGCTGCAGGCGGCTGGTCGTGACCGGCTGCCTGCCGGAACGATACCGAGACGAGATCACCAGGGCGATTCCGGAGGTGGATGTTTTCCTGGGAACCGGCGCATTCGATCGAATCGTCGAAGCGGTCGAGGGATATCTGGATAGCGCCAAATGCGTATTGCCGGATCCGGATTCACTTTCGCCATCGGGGGCGGGTGTATTGCGGGAGCGCAGCAACCGCTGGATGGCGTATCTGAAAATTGCCGAGGGATGCAGCCGGCAGTGCACCTACTGTATTATTCCCAAGCTGCGCGGACGGCAGAAGAGCCGTTCCATTGACGATGTCGTCGCCGAAGCGCGGCAGCTGCTTCAAGCCGGTGTCAGGGAACTCGTTCTGGTTTCACAGGAAACGACCGCCTACGGCAAGGACCTGCAACCGCCGACCGATCTCGCACGCCTACTGACAGCGCTTGCCGCCCCGCCGAGCGCTTCGGGCCCAGACCCCTTCTGGGTCCGGTTTCTCTACGGGCACCCGCAGAGTATCGACGACGGGCTGTTGAATGCTGTGGCTCAACACGCGAATATCTGTTCGTATTTCGATATCCCGATTCAACACGCCAGCCGGTCGGTCCTCAGAAAAATGGGGCGGCATTACGGTCCCGCTGACCTGCAGCGCCTGTTGGGGCGCATCCGCAGGGTGATACCGGCGGCAGCCCTGCGGACGACGCTCATCGTCGGCTTTCCCGGGGAGACCGATGAAGACTTTGACCAGTTGCTGAGGTTCGTTGAATCCGAGCGTTTTAACCATCTGGGGTGTTTCGTCTATTCAGACGCAGAGGATCTGCCGTCCCATCGCCTGCCCGATCACGTACCGACGGCGACGGCGCGGGAGCGCTACCGTATCCTGATGAAGCGTCAGCAAGAGATATCGGCGGCACGAAATCGTGATTATCACGGACGAACGCTTGCCGTTCTGGTTGAAGAGCATCCGGAAAACGGCTTGTATACCGGCCGCACCGAATTTCAAGCCCCGGAAGTCGACGGAGTCACCTACATTCATGCGGATCGTCTGCAGGCCGGTGATTTTGCCATGGTGAGGATCACCGATACTCTCGAATACGATCTGGTGGGAGAAGCGGTATGCGCGACGATCTCAAGCAAAGCATCCTGAACAGGGTCGCAGAGGATTTGGTCGCTATCGAGTCCGCCTTGTCCGAGAACCTGCGGCCCTATCTGGAACTGGTGTCGGACATTGCCCGTCATATACTGTTCAGCGGCGGCAAGCGACTCCGGCCGCTGCTGATGGTCATCAGCGCCAGACTTTGCGGCTATGCCGGGCGCGATACGCACAAGTTCGCCACCATTTTTGAATACCTGCATGCCGCCACACTGCTGCACGACGATCTTGTCGATGGCGCCGCGATTCGCCGGGGCCGCCCGGTGGCGCACGCGATCTGGGATAATTCCAGCGCCGTTCTCGTAGGGGATTTCCTGCTGGCGCGCTCGCTGACCATCGCGGCCGAGACCGGACGCCCCCGAATTATCCGAGTGATCGCGGAGATTACGGAAAACATGTCCCAGGGAGAAATCCATCAGCTGCTGCGCAAGGGTGATATCGATCTGACGGAAGCGGAGTACCGTGAGGTCATCCGCCGCAAAACCGCCGTACTGTTCGACGGTGCCTGTCGTGCCAGCGCCATTCTGTCGGATGTTGCGCAAGCGCAGGAGTCGGCTCTGGGCGCCTACGGTTTGAACCTGGGGTTGGCGTTTCAGATGGCCGATGACCTGCTCGACTACACGGCCGACAGCGCCACGCTGGGAAAGCCGGTCGGTGCGGATCTGCG
>JBFYWB010000002.1:0-15016 GCA_041299015.1 Deltaproteobacteria bacterium | reverse complement strand
CGCGAAGAACCGGTTCCGTATTCTTTGCCGGCCAGAACGATCAGCGGTTTCGATTCTTGGCGGTAGCTTTCAGCGGCGTCGTAGACGAACATCTCCTGCTTCTCCGGAAATTTAACGGTATAACTGCCCTCTTTCGGGGCCACGAGTCTGTTCTTGATGCGGATGTTCCCGAAGGTGCCGCGCAGCATGACGTCATGATTGCCCCTGCGGGAGCCGTAGGAATTAAAATCGACCGGCTCGACCCCGCGGGCGATCAGGTAGCGGCCGGCCGGATAGGCGGCCGGAATCGCCCCTGCCGGCGAAATGTGGTCGGTGGTCACGGTGTCGCCGAGCATCATCAAAGCGGCGGCGGCATTGATGTCGACCGGTGCCGACAGCTCGAGGTTGAAGTCTTCGAAATAAGGCGGCCGCTTGATATAGGTCGATCGGTCATCCCAGCTGAAGGTTTCACTCTCGGCGGTATCGAGTTCCTGCCAGAATTGATCGCCGTCGAAAATCCGGCTGTATTCCTCCGCGTAGAAAACCTTTTTGACGTGTTTGTCGATGAGGGCGTCGATCTCCTCCTTGGAAGGCCAGATCTCCTCCAGGTAGACCGGCTCTCCGTTGGGATCGAGTCCCACCGGTTCAAAGGTCAGGTCCACATCGATGCGGCCGGCCAAGGCGAAGGCGACCACCAGCAGGGGCGAGGCCAGGTAATTGGCCTTGACGCTCTGGTGGATGCGGGCTTCGAAATTACGGTTCCCGGAGAGAACCGCAGCCACCGTGAGGTTCTTTTCCTTGATGATCCGCTCGATTTCGGGGTGCAGGGGACCGCTGTTGCCGATGCAGGTGGTGCAGCCGAAGGCCGCCAGGTGAAACCCGAGGGCTTCGAAGAAGGGCATCAGGCCCGCATCATCCAGGTACCGCAGGACGACTTTGGAACCGGGGGCCAGAGATGTTTTGACATAGGCCGGAATTTTCAACCCGCGCGCCACGGCCTTGCGGGCCAGCAGACCGGCCCCCAGGAGAACGGACGGGTTGGAGGTGTTGGTGCAGGAGGTGATCGCCGCAATCGCCAGGCAGCCGTCGCCGAATCGCTCCGGCCGGCCGAAGAGGTTCACCTCGTAGGCCCTGGCGTTGACCGGATGGCAGACCGGCGACCGCATGGTCTGCGAGCCGGACTCGTCGTGGAACTGCGACAGGTGCGCCAGATCGGCATCGCGGTCGTACTCGCATCCGAGCACTTTCGCAAAAGCGCCCTTCAAATCGGGCAGCACGATCCGGTCTTGGGGTCGGGCGGGCCCGGCCACCGCAGGTGCGACGGTGGAAAGATCCAGCTCCAACACCTGGCTGTATTCCGGATTTTCCGCACCGCTGTAAAAGAGCCCGTTGGCTTTGGTGTAAGCCTCGACGATTTTGGCCTGCTCTTTGCGGTTGGTCAGTTTCAGGTAGTCGACGGTTTTCTCGTCCACCGGGAAAAACCCGAGGGTCGCCCCGTATTCGGGAGTCATGTTGGCGATCGTGGCGCGATCCGGAACGGTCAGTTTCTTCGTTCCAGGGCCGAAATACTCGACGAACTTCTCGACCACGTTGTGTTTCCTAAGCATCTCGGTAACCGCCAGCACCAGGTCGGTGGCGGTCACCCCGGGTTTTAAGTCGCCGCTAAGGCGCACCCCGATGACCTGGGGGATCGACAGGTAGTAAGGTTGGCCCAGCATGACCGCTTCGGCCTCGATTCCGCCCACCCCCCAGCCCATGACGCCGATACCGTCGATCATTGTCGTGTGGGAGTCGGTGCCCACCAGGGTGTCCGGATAGGCCTGCAGCGTATCGCCATCGCCTTCGGTGACCACCACCCGGCCGAGGTATTCCAGGTTGACCTGATGGCAGATGCCGGAATTGGGCGGCACGACCCTGAAATTGTCGAAACTCTTCTGGGCCCACTTGAGAAGGGCATAGCGTTCGCCGTTGCGCGCGTATTCCATGGCCACGTTTTTGGTCAGGGCTCTATCGCTGCCGAAGTAATCGAGTTGAACGGAATGGTCCACGATCAAGTCCACCGGCACCAAGGGGTTGATTTTCACCGGGTCGCCCCCCAGTTCCTTGACGGCATCGCGCATGGCGGCCAGATCGACCACCGCCGGGACGCCGGTGAAGTCCTGCATCAATACCCTGGCCGGGTGGTAGGGAATTTCCACCGGAGCGCCGTAGGTCTTCTGCCAGCGGGCGATGTTGAGCAGGTCTTCTTCCCGCACGATGCGGCCGTCGAGTTTTCTCAGCAGGTTTTCAACCAGGATCCGGATGGAAAACGGCAGCCGGCCGATGTCCGCCAAGCCATTTACCTGCAGGCGCGTGATGTCCGCAATGCGGTATTGCCGGCCGTGAACGCTGATCCGTCGAATAAAATCCTCTCGCTGCATGGGCACTCCTTGTCGTTTTGGCGGCGGGGCCTCAGGGTCAGGCTTGGCCCCTGATCTTCTTGATTATTTTTGGTATGAAAAATGAGAATACAAATAACGCAATGGAGAAAAAGACCTTGAACGAGAGCAGCTGCCCCCAGTCGCCGGACGTCCAGACCTGCTTGAGCGTGCCGATGAAAAAGGTGAAGATAAAGGTTCCGACGAGAATGCCGAAGCCCGTGCCGGCGACATAATCCCGAAATCGCACGCGTGTCAGGCCCATGCCGAAGTTCAAGGGTGTGAAAGGGAAATAGACCAACCGCAGATAGAGAACGGCGGCGAAACCGTTGCGTTCGATGGCATCGTCATACTTTTTCAACCGATCGCCGACGAGAGCAGCGGCAAAATCGCGGCCAAGGGTGCGCCCGATGACAAAAGCGGCACTGGCGCCCAGCATCGCGCCGAGCCAAACATAGATGAACCCCAGGTAAGGCCCGAAAATCGCAGCCCCCAACCCGGTCAGCAGCGTCCCCGGAACAAAAAGACAGACCCCCACCGTGTAAATGACGATAAAGACCAGCGGTGCCCACAGGCCGGCCGTGTCCAGAAAGCGCCCCAGCTGCTCAGACGTCAGGTAGTCTTTTGCCGGCGTGAAGCGGACCAGAACGATCGCACCGACAATGAACACGGCCAGGATGAGGGCCTTGACAATCGACTTGCGGCGACTGCCGACCGGTGCTGGCCCCTTTTTTTGCATAAGCCGACGCTCCGATTCCCTGCCCTTGGCGCCAAGCGATCCGGCCGGCGTAAAAACGCCGCTGCGATTGCAACCGGCTTCGGGCCTGACACTTAAACCGCGGCTGCAGGCACGACCTTTCGATTTGAAAAAAACTTCGGTTAATGGGGTCATACCACAGGCACGCGTTAAGTCAAGAAACCGGTGCGCCCCGACCGCAAGCCGCAGCGCACCCCGGGGAGACAAGGGTGTAAACCGCCGACCGTTGAAGAAGACGTGTCTCCCGCGACGCGTTGACTTGAGGCTTTTCGTCCCTACTTTGAAGGCAATACAAAATAAGCCATCATTATTGATCCAAGCAAAAAAGAAAGCGAGGCCGTCATGAAAGAACGTACCGGAGTGATAACGATGCGAGGCAACCCATTGACCCTGATCGGTGACGACATTAAACCGGGTGATAAGGCACCGGATTTCGAGGCGCTGGACAATGATTTGAAACCGGTGCGGTTTTCATCTTTTCGCGGCAAGGTGGTCATCATCTCTGCGGTTCCTTCTCTCGATACCCCGGTTTGCGACATGGAAACCCGACGGTTCAACACCGAAGCAGCAAAGTTGAGCGGAGATATCGTTATTTTGACCATCAGCATGGACCTGCCGTTCGCCCAGAAGCGGTGGTGCGGTGCGGCGGGTGTGGACAGGGTCGTCACGCTTTCCGACCATCGCGCGGCCGCATTCGGGAATTCATACGGTGTGCTGATCAAGGAGCTGCGACTTCTGGCCCGGGCCGTTTTCGTGGTCGACGCGGAGGGCGTTGTCCGGTACGTACAGCTTGTCAACGAGGTGGCCAATGAACCCGATTATACCGCCGTCATCTCCGCCGCCGAAAAACTGGTATAACGGCCCCGCCATGCGCAGCCTGCTGACCGCAGTAATGACGGTCGCCGTCTTCTCGCGGCGGAACAGATACTGCCGTTGAATCCGCCGGAGGCGGCCGCTTCAACGGCAGTTCAGCGACGTGCTCCCCTATCCCGGAAATTTCAGGGTAACTTGTTCTCCGCCGTCTTTTTGCTTCAATTTGATCTTGAGATCGATACTGCTGTCGCGAATCCCGAGGGCCAGATCGGTTTTGCCCTTTTCACCTTCGATGTGGGTCATTTCCCTAACCGCATCGAAAACCTTCTGCCCCACCTCGGCGCCCGGAGACGGAAGTTCGGTGGTTCTGTACTCGGCATAAACGGTTACCGTTCCGTCCTTGGCGCGGCGGATGGATACTTTTTCGGCATTGTTGTTGACGCCGTGCAGAGCGACCAGCGCCAACCACTTGACCGCCGCCTCGTCCTTGTTGCTGTCGTTTTTAAGGATCGACATTTCTTTCAGTGGATCGGTCGTCGCATAACAATCGCACATTTCCTGGACTCTTTTGTGGACACTTTCCGTATCTCTCATCACCGTTCTCCTTTCATAGGGTTGTGGCCGTGCCGCAGCAGATCGACTTGTCTTGGCTACACTAAACACTAATTCTCTAAATTCAAGACGCTGGATCTTGGCAACACAGGGCCGCAAGAAACGGATGGGCCAAAAATTTTAAGTCTTGAGCTTTTTTCATGATGATGCCATTTAAGTGCGGGAACTCGGTTCGTTCCGATCCAACGGACTGATCAACTGCACTGATTTCTGTTCAGGAGGCTAATAATGAAATTTAGAATCGCAGTTATTTCCAGCACCCTGGCGGCCCTGTTCTTCATGCTGCCGGTTTGTTTGGCCGCCCTCGATTGGAATGTCATTCAGACGTTCAATCTGAAGGACCCGCCTCTCGATGTCGCCTTTTCGACATCGCGGAACAAGGTCTTTGTTCTCACCGACAAAGGACAAATCCAAGTCTACGAACCGAACGGCACGCTGGACGAAACGATGGATGTCGGCCAGGAGTTCGACCGTATCTGGCACATCCAGGGGTCAGACGTTCTTGTGCTCAGCAGCCGTGAGAAAAAGTCCGTCCAGATTGTCGAGCTGAACTTCGTCGAACAGGTCGACACCTCCGGATCGCCTTTTCGAGGACCGGAAAACGCTCCGGTCGTGGTGGCCGTTTTCAGCGAATTCGAGTGAGTGTATTGCAAGGGACTCACGTCTCTGCTCGACCAGGTGGTCGAAAAATATCCCCAACAGGTCAAGGAAGTCTTCATGAATTTCCCGGTCAGATCACACAAGTATGCCGAAACGGCGGCGCGCGCTGCCCTGGCGGCCGACAAGCAGGGCCGGTTCTGGGAATTTCACGACGAGCTCTTTCAAAACACCAACCAACTGAACGACGAGAAGGTGCGCGAGATCGCCAAAGCGCTCAATTTAAACATGGAACAGTTCGAAAAAGACTGGCAGGCCGAGGAAACCCTTGCGAAGGTCCAGTCGGATATCGCTCAGGCCAACCGGGTCGGCGTACGCGGCGTTCCGGCCATTTTCATCAACGGCCGGCAATTGAAACAGCGCAGCCTGGAAGGCTTCTCTGCCATCATCGACAAAGAATTGGCGAAAGATTCCGGGGCGAAGAAGTAACCTTCGTTTCAAACCTCATTGAGGCCACTGCAACAGAGGCAGTCAATTGCAAGCGGGCCAGCTTGCTAATGTTGTTTTGTTAATGATCTTATGGCACCCAGTCATAGATGTCCTCCACCCTTCCAATTGAGACTTTCAGGTTGTCGCTGCCGTCGGGCTGCGATGAATAGAGCTCTGGAACGTTGACGGTGTCCTGGTCAGCCCGGTAGACCACCCGCAAGCTATCGGGCGACCATTGGAAGGAGTCAACGTTGCCGCCGGCAACCAGCGGCCCGGAAACGACAGAATTGTTGGTCGCCCCGTCGGGTGTAGAGGAGTACAACTCGTAAAAATCATTCGCCTGTCTGGCAATGTAGGCGACCCGGGAACTGTCAGGCGCCCAGCCAAAAGAGGCGAAATCCTCCTGCCGCAGGAGGCCTCCACTGGTAGGCGACCCGGAAATCTTCACGAAATCCTGGTCCCCGTCGGCTACAGTGGTGTAGAGTTCATCCTTGTTGCTTTCCTCCTGGTTCGCCTGGTAGGCGATGAGGGAGCTGTCAGGGTCAGGGGCCCAGGCAAAAGCCCAAACATCTTCATCACCAATCAGGTTATCGCTGACCTTACGGGGAGAGGTGCCAAACGGCACATTCGTGTAAAGCTCAAATACGCCAAGCGCGTCCCCATCGGCAATATAAGCGATCAGGCGACTGTCCGGTGACCAGGCAAAGTCAATGACATCGCCGATAATATCTCCGGATATGAGTCGTGGGTCAGGGTTGGGGTTAAAGGCATTCAGATCCGGAACAACGGAAATCAGATCGAATTTTTCGTCTTCAAATTGATCGGCAAGGAAGGCAATCCGGGAATTGTTTGGTGCCCAGGAAAAGTTCACCACTTCCCCGCCATCCGCAAGGGTACCGGAAACCGCCACAGGTATGGCATTTATATTCGGTTCGGCAACCAGCAGTTCATTGACTCCTGTGCCCCTGATGTCCGCAAGAAAGGCAATAATTGAACCGTTGGGTGACCATTGAAACTCTCCGATCGTAATCCTATTGCTAGCGGCCGGAATGTTGGAAACCGAAAAGGATTGATTTTCCTGGTTCGGAGGTGCAACATAGAGCCGAAACTGCAGGCTGCTTCCGGTGATAGGGTTCACAGTGTAGGCAATCAACTGACTCGTGGGCGACCACTCGAAGGCATCGACATTTCCACTAGTCGAAAAGTTTGAAACGGTGACCAGGCTGTTTCCGCTCGTAAAGTTGGTAAAGAGTTCTGTGTTGCCGCCCGTGTTACCGGTAAAAGCGTTGAAAGCCCGAAAGGCGATTCGGGAACTGTTCGGTGCCCAGGCAAATTCTATGACTTCCAGAATGGTGCCGGATAGCTGGGAAACGTTGGTAACCGTACCACCGTTGATGGGAACCGTATAGAGTTCGAACTGGCCCTCAGACTCCTGGTCCGCCAGGTAGGCCACAAATCGCCCGTCGGGTGAAATGGCGAAGTCGACGACGTTGCCCCCGCTGACCGGATTTCCGGAGAGTTTGACGATCGAGGTGCCGTCCAGGGAGGCGCCGTAAAGCCCTACGGCCGTTTCAGTGCTCTCTTTTGCCAGAAAAACCGTTGCGACGGCACTCGGTGTGACGCTGCTGCTATTGGAATCGTCATCGTCGTCTCCATCACCGCAGCCAAAAAACAGAATCAGGATCGCCAATAATAGTGTCAATCGAATTGTTTTACCGCCGAAAGGTTTCATGGTCGCCATCCTCGCCTTGTGGGTGCTCTTCCGCCGCCGTTCTCCCGCTGCCGTCTGACGGGTCGAATACTCGGCAGCACGCTCGGGTTCAGGCGCAGTATCGGGTTCGGTGAATACGTCTACCTTAAACGTAAAAAATAGCAATTGCAATCATTTATCTAGTATTGCAGGCAGTATTTCATGTACATACAATCGACGGTCGACAAAGAAATAGTCCCCACGGAAGACAGCATTTCCGTTTGACACGCGCCCGCAGCCCGATTAGATTGTTTTTAGATATCAACTGATTTCAAGCCAATGAGAGGCGAACATGAACACGGGTCGTACGGCGTTGGTTCTCTGCTTGGTATTGCTGCTGCCGGCGGGCGGTTTTGCCGAGGCGCCGCTGCGGCTGGCCGGTTTCATGCTCGGCGACGAGTTTTCGAAGTACGAGGACCTCGTCGATATGCAAACGAGGGTGCCGCTGCGTTTCAGCAGGTCGATCGATGCGGTTGATGTGCAGAACCAAGCCGGGTTCAAGTACGGAATGATCTGGGTCGGAACTTGCACGGTCCCGAACCGCATTGTCAGCATTCGCATGAAATACGCCGATCAGTCCAAAAAATTCTACGACGAACTGCTCAAACGGTTCAAAAAGCGATTCGGTGAACCCTCTGAATGGCGGGGCGATCCTTTTCACATCGTGATTTCGTGGAAATGGTCTTTTGTCGATGAACAGAAAAACAGGATCAGCATGATCCTGCAGCACAACCAGAAGGACGAAGACGAAACGGTCGGCAACACGGTCAAACTGACGATGTGGAACCTCATCGAAGAGGAACGCCATTGCGAGGATAAAAAATCGTCTCAGCCAACCGGAAGGTCAACAAAAACCGAAGCGGAGCCTCCAAATTGGGATCTGCTCATTCCCCGTTGACCGGCAAGCCGGTGATGTTTCGTCGAATACCGAAGACCCGCACGAAAAAGAGGCTACCCGGCACATACCGGGCAGCCTCATGATATGGAACCCGCTGCCTGCCGCTTCAGGGTCGCGTGTACTTCCGCTCAGCTGAAGCCCAAATCGAAAACCGTTTCAGAGACAAGGCCACTTAAGGTGAACAGGTGTTCCGTTTAATACGACCCGCAAGCTGTCGCACGCCGCCTGATGAGTGCCCCGTGGTTTGACTGTGCTTGATGAGGTCAGGGCATACCCACTCCATGGGACGCATGCGTGCATGACCAGATTCCATACGTGCAATGGCCGACCATTGGCTGCAGTCGCCTGACCATTGCAATTACTGTGCAAACAATTAAAACAGGTCTCAAAACACGCCTTCCATTCTTATCTATTTGAAATCAATAACAAACAAACATCACTAAAACGCCCATCGACCGCACCGCGACAAAAGGCCCGTCCAAATCCGGATCCATTTGAGACAAAAATCGAGCTTGGGCTGACAATAATCGGCAGCGAATCGCCGACTTATTGACATCGCAGGGCGACTATTTTAGATTGAGATTACTCGGTTTTTCATCACCGGGCTTTTCCGCGAGGGAGTCTGCCGCCATGACGAATGAAGCATCCCACCTCACCATCACGGTCGATAAGAGTCATATCCTCAGCCTCGGAGAACGGCTGTACGAGCAGAGCATCGAACTGATCAGGGAGCTGGTCAACAACGCCTATGATGCCGATGCAACGCGCGTGGAGGTTACCGTCTCGGGCAAGGAGATTGTCGTTTCGGACAACGGCGAGGGGATGGATTTAAGCGGCCTGCGACAATACTTCAATGTCGGCTCCGATGAAAAGCTCGTTCATCCCATATCCCCCCGTTTCAGGCGTGACCGGATCGGGCAGTTCGGGATCGGCAAATTCGCGAGTCTTGCGGCGGCGTCGCGCTTCGAAATCACGACCCGGAAAAACGACTTTGCTGCGCGGGTTGTATTTGACCGGGCCCGCTGGCTCGAACAGGGCGACTCCTGGATCATTCCGCTGACGCGCCTCGAGCCGGATCCCGAGAAAGGCAACGGCACGACCGTTCGCCTGGTCGATCTGAAAAAGGAATTCAAGCCCGAGGACGTCGTCCAGAGGATTGCCGAAGGGGTGCCGATTCGGGCCAAAAACTTCTCCGTTTGGGTCAACCGCTATCGCGTGACGCCCCGCAAATGGTCGGGAAACCGCGTCCCGGTCATGGAAGGCACCGAAAACGGCCTCATTCACGGGGAAATCGTCATCCTGCCGGCCCACAACGCCTCCAAGGACAACATGGGCATCGAGGTC
Source organism: Deltaproteobacteria bacterium (assembly GCA_041299015.1). Taxonomy (GTDB): domain Bacteria; phylum Desulfobacterota; class Desulfobacteria; order Desulfobacterales; family SG8-13; genus JARFQH01. The sequence goes on along the minus strand of JBFYWB010000002.1, from coordinate 5,360 downwards.
AAGGTAAAAGGGGTCACCGTCCGGCGGGAACTCTTCGAGATGGCCTCTTGGGGAAAGGCCGCCACCCGGATAAGGGGCGAAATTCATGCCGATTTTCTCCCCCTCACGAGCGATCGATCCGGTTTCACCGAAGACACCCCCGAATTCGAAACCTTCCTGAAGGCCATGCAAAAAATCATGGCCGAGGTCCAAAAGGTTTACACCCAGTTGGCCTCAAGACGTGAAAACCAGAAAGTCAGCCGGGCGTTGAAAGAAGCCCTGCAGCGTGTTTTTCAGGCGCTGTCACTCAACCCGGAGCTTTCTCCCTTCGGGGCTGTCCCCGTGGCGGAAAGAGGCCGGCCGGGTGGCGGGGAGACCGCTGTGGACAGTGGAAATGACCGCAAGGGACCTGACCCGGAAACAATCGAAGGTCAAGAAGAGGCCGAAGCGGCTGCGGACTCTAACCGGCAGGATCCCGCACCGGCAGCCGATGCCGCAAAGCCCTCGAAAGAGCGCAAACCGTCCGTTAACATCGCCACCCCTAACGCGGTGGTGAAAAGGCTCAAGTTCGGCGACACCGGCGTCACCTGCTGCCTGGATCACCTGGGAGAGGACGGACCGGAGTGCCTGACCGAGGGAACCATCATCTACATCAATCGCGACCATCCCCTGTACAGGCGCGAGACGCGTAAAAAAGAAGCCCATATCCTGAATATCGCGCGCCTCATCACCCAGGAGGTCTCTCTGATGAAGGGCTCGACCAACCCGCGCGAGGCCTTCAACCGCCAATCCCAACTCCTGCGGGACGCCTTCCGGGACAAAGACGCGTAATCTTGTTTTTGTTTCAGAATGGCGTGAATTTCCTCTGTCGCGGTTTTTTTCGGACGCCTTCTCCTCTTTTGACTCAAAGAGTCAAGCCGGTTCCCGACTGTAAGAGCTCTTTCAGATAGGTCTGCCGTTGACTGGTATCCTGATTTTTGACAGCCATGGCCAAGGCTTTGCGCGTTCCAACCAAAACGGCGAGTTTTCTGGCTCTTGTCAGGCCGGTGTATACCAGGTTGCGAAAGAGCATTTTGAAATGCTGGGCGAGGGTCGGGATAATCACCGCCCCGAACTCGCTGCCTTGTGATTTGTGTATGGTAATGGCGTATGCAAGGTCGAGTTCGGAGATGTCCTCGCGTTTATAGTCGACTGAGCGGCGATCCGGAAAAAACGATACAACACATGTCAGCTCCTCACTGTCGATTTCTTGAATGATCCCGATATCCCCGTTAAACACCCCTAAATCATAGTTGTTTCTTCGGTGAATAACCCGATCTCCGACTCTGAAGATTCTTTCGCCTACCTGCAGTTGACTTTTTCCCCGTTGCGGCGGATTGGCGGATTCCTGGATCATCTTGTTCAAACTGGCCGTGCCCAAACTCCCCCTGGTCATCGGCGTGATGATCTGGATTTCAATATCGCTTCCAAAATATTTCGGTATCCATTCCAAATAGAGTTTCTTGACGACCTCGGTTGCTGAAAGGCCGTAATGGAGCGATGACCATGGGTGGACCTTTTTTAAAACCGCCATTAATTCCTCAACCCTGGTTTGTGCCGTGCATATTTTTTCGATATCCGCGTGTTGGAATTTCTTGGGAATCGTTAATTCGGTCTCGTAGGGCATCAGGGGTTCATTTACTCGGAATTCATACGGATTTGAATCCGACCTGCTTTCGAGTTCGTCGTGTTTCAATTCATGGAATTTCTTGACCCTGGCAATAAACCCCAGTTGTTCGCGGGTGGCCTCATCCGAATCAAAAAAAACGCAATCGTTGCCGTCTTTCCATATTTCAGGCTTTTTAAACGGAGAGTCGATGTAGGGCATGTCCCCCTTGTTGATCTGGTGGGCATAGCGAATGATAAGCGATTCCTTTGCCTGCCTGAATACTTCGGTCAGCCGATAACAGGGAATCGTTCCGGCGGCTATCAGGTCACGGAGCACGTTACCCGCACCGACCGACGGCAGCTGATCCGCATCTCCGATGAAAAGGACCTGGCTGTGCGGCGGAACGGCCTTTAACAGGGAGGCGGTCAGATTGATGTCCAGCATGGAGCATTCGTCGACGATGAGAAAATCAGTATGCAGAGGATTTTCCTCATTCTTTTTGAAACTGCCTATCTGCCATTCCAACAGGCGATGAATCGTTTTAGCCTCCCGGCCAATCACATCCATCATTCGCTGCGCGGCCCGGCCGGTAGGGGCGCCCAACAGCACATTCAACCGCATGGCTTCGAGCAATTTAACCAAGACGAGCGTCGCGGTTGTCTTACCGCAACCCGGGCCGCCGGTTAAAATCGAAAATCGCTCACATGCTATTCCTTTAATGGCGGCGGCCTGTTCGTCGCTCAGCGAAATGGCCTTGCTCCGAGAGTAAAGGTTGATCCAGCGCTCGATTCTTCCGCCATCAACCTTGGGCGAATCACCCATGCTCAAAATTTTCCCGGCGACATACAGTTCATCAAAATAAAGCGACTTGGAGTAGTAGCACGGCTCGCTAGACCCGCTCCGGGTTTCGATTTCACGAACCATCACCTGATTCTCTTTTTCCATATTCTTGAGTAAATCCGGCAACCGATTCCCAAGATCCAGCTCAATCAACTCTTTGACCTGTGCCCGGATCTGAGATTGGGTCAGGTAACAGTGACCAAACTCACGGCTGGCCGCCAGAACGTGCTTTATCGCCGCCGTAATTCTCTGCGGGCTGTCTAAACCAAGACCAATGCTTTGCGCCACCTTGTCGGATGAGAAAAAGCCGATGCCGTAAAAATCGTTTGCCAGACGGTAGGGGTCCTCAGTGACATATTTTATGGCATTATCGCCGTATTCCTTATAGATCCGCACGGCAAACAGGGTGCTGATGCCGTGAGATTGCAGAAACATCATCACTTCCCTGATCGCGCGATGTTCAATCCAGGCATCTCTGATCGTTTCCAGTTTTTTTTGAGCGATGCCCTTTATCTCGGCAAGTCTTCCGATCTCGCCTTCAAAAATGTCAAGCGTCTGGCTGCCAAAATGCCGGACGATTTTCTTGGCCGTCTTGGGGCCGACGCCCTTGATGAGACCTGATCCCAGATATTTTTCTAACGCCGCGGCCGTGGCCGGTTTGCGCTCCACGGTTTTGACCGCTTTGAATTGACGGCCAAATTTAGGATGAACCGTCCAGGCACCGTGAAACTCCATCGTGGCCCCGGCAAAGACCTTGGTCTGGTGGACAATTACCGTCTCTTGCTGATGGGGATTATTGAAGGGTGAAACGCGCAGCACGGACCAGCCGTTATCCGGGTTGTGATAGGTGACGCGGTCGACGATTCCGCGGATGGTTTCGGCGATGGCTCCTGTTTGCGAGGATAGCTGGGTCGGCATGGTAAAAATACGTCTATAAGTTTTCGGGGCCAAATCCGAACATAAAAATGCATGATAGCGTAATGTTCGATGGGGTATGGCGCATTCGGTACCGCCCGCGCTAAAATTTTGGGCGTTGCGGCGCCGGGCTTGTAAGGCGTGAAAAGGGAAGAATATCGGTATATTCCGAGTATCCGCACCGGCAGCCGGACGGCATTCAGCAACGATTCTTGACCGGACACTTATGATATACTATGTAACATGCATCACTTGTTGGGAAAAAGTCTATTAAAAAGTCCGCTGTGCCTACCGCTGTCCGGTCTTCGAACGGCAGCCCCATAATGACGAGAAAGAGCAGTTTTCTGCCCGGAGCGCCCATGTACGAGGATTATTTCGGTTTCAAGGAAAAGCCGTTTAACATCGCACCCGACCCCGACTACCTGTATTTGAGCCGCAAGCACCAAAATGCCATCTCCAGTCTGGAGTTCGGGCTCGTGGACGATGCGGGACTGATCCTCTTCACGGGTGAGATCGGCACCGGTAAAACCACTTTGATCCATCACCTCCTGAGAAAAATCGGCGCCGAATTCGCCGTTGCCGTTGTTTTCAACACCAACGTCGATGCCGGCCAACTGCTCGGCATAATCCTGCAGGAGTTCGGGCTCAACGCCGACTCGGGCAGCAAAGCCGTTGCCGTCAAAGCCCTGACCCGATTTTTAATCGACCTGCGCTCCCGGAACAAGCGCCCCCTGCTCATCATCGACGAAGCCCAGAGCCTTTCGCAGCCGACGATGTAGCAGAAGTTGTCCATGTATCCGATGTCGAGCTGTTTGATGATCATCGCTTCCAAGGTGAGTATTCAATTGAGCACGGAAGATTTCTATATGGATTTTCCGGGTCGGTCCGTTCCAGCAGACATACACGGAATTCTAATGCGGCTTGCTTCTCTGGAAGACACGTTGCGGGGAAAAATGAAAGCGTGGCGTGGTGCGGAAAGACGACAGAGCAAGAAACTCAAAGACCTCGGCGACATTGCTCGATTGGTGGAAAGCCAGCCGCATCTTTGGGAATTTCTTGATACGGATCTTAAAGAAATAATTCATAAGCAATAATATCATGCGCCCCGCGGCACCCGCCAGATCCCAAAAGCCTTGCGGCTTTTGGGTAGCGGTGATGCCTATCGTTAGATGCGCAAAGGAGACCGCGTTGGCTGGGCATCAACCTAAATGAAGAAGGCAGGGTTGCTCGAAGCAACACGGAGGGGATTCTATCAAATCACAGACCGGGGAGAGATCTCTTATATATAAAGGCCAGACAGATCACCGCCGACGCCGCATCTTCTATGTAGCAGGCCGAGCTGAGGCGTTGCCCCACGACCAGGTCATCGGGCCGTTCAAGCCACTTCGTAAAGGGGTGTCCGAAGAGCGGATTTGATTGGGTCTTCATCCCCGACGCCAGGACTTGCTGAAGTGATTCTCCCTGCAACACCCGCAGCAGGGTGTCGGTCAAAAAGTCGGCCGATATTTCCATGCGCGGTCCCCGATGGGTCAGCGCCACGTGGTTCCGGGCGGACGTGGCGGCTGTTTGCGGTTCGTGCCGGAAATAGACGATGATCGGCACCAGACCGACCAGACCGTCGATGTGTTTTTCCTGAATACCGCATTTGTGCGGCGGTCGGCCTTCAGCCAACCGGGCGAAGAAGTGGCGATTATACTCCTCGACGTGCGTGTCCCTGCGGCTGCCCGGTGTCGTCATGAAGGCGAAGAAGCGTTTCAGGTAATCGTCGGGGTCATATCCGTTATTTCCCGTCAAAGATCACTCTTCGATATCGATGTTCGAAGCCTAGCGGCCGACCACTCCGTCGTCTACACAGTTTTCAAGCTCCTCTTGGCTGGCAGAAGCCCTGTCCTTGAGTGCGTCGATCGGACAGATAAACTCGTTGCCGGCACCATCCGTCACTTTGGCGTAGGTTCCTTTTCCTTTATCTTTCATTTCC
>JBFYWB010000127.1:0-24408 GCA_041299015.1 Deltaproteobacteria bacterium | reverse complement strand
TAAATTCGCAATTTTGGGCGTTGAGGCGCCCGCCTGGCAAGGCGCGAAAACGCAGGAATATCTGGATATTCCGAGTTTTCGCAACGCGGCCAGACGGGATGCATCGGCGTCTAAAATGTGAAGTTATTTTTGAGTGAGCCCCAAGGCCTCGATTCGTTTTTTAAGATCCTTGAGGGCATCACCGCGGCCGTTTTTTGCGGGCCTGACCAGGATCAGTTTTGTACGGCTGGCGTGACCGGATACGATTTCCAGCGACGATTTGGCCAAGCCGAGGCATTGCGCCAAAAACGTGATGCACATCTTATTGGCCGCGCCCTCGACCGGCGGCGCGGTCAGTTTGATTTTGAGGGTGTCGCCGTGCCGGCCGGCCAGCATGTTCTTGGACGACCGCGGCAGAACGAAAACCTTTATGACCAGGCCATTGGGGTGCACCTGGATGAATTCGGTCTTTGAAACGTCACGTTCCATGGTGAAAATCCACGGCAAATATCCGGCGTGGCTGCGGGTTCATCAAGGGCCTCTTCGGCATGACCGCGGAAACCGGAAAATCAATTGGCAGCGTGCGCTGGTTTGGCGGCCAAGCAGCCCCGACGCGTGAGGCCGAGAGGGGGGTCGCGGAGAGCCGTTCCGGCATGGCCGCCGGCTATCCGGGCGCCGGCTACTCGGGCGCCGGCAGGTGGCGGGCGATGAAGTCCCGCAGGAACCGGGGCGGGCGCACGACGCGGCCCTCGGAGGTGACGCAGGGGTGTTTGGTGTAGCCCTCGGCAAATGTCTGTGCGAGGTCCTCGCTTAACAGGCGGTAGTCGAATTTCATGGCGCCTTTCACCGCGGTATCGAGTGTCGTTTCGATCACCAGCGGGTCATCGTAGCGCACCGGAAAGAGATATTTGCAGTACGCTTCCGAGACTGGCAGGAAGATGCCTTTTTCCTCGATTTCCCGGTAGGTCAACCCGAGGGCGCGGAACAGTTCGGATCGGCCGATTTCAAACCATCTCAAATAGTTGGCGTAATAGGCATAGCCCATGCGATCCGTGTCGCCGTAACGAACCCGGCTGGTCGTGCGGTTGCAGAGCATCGGTATTCCTCCAGCCCCCGAAAGGTGTGCCGCGAGACCACGGAAAGCCGCGGGCTGATTTGACGTTATCGCGACCCGCTCAGGGCCGGGGCGATCAGCGACTTCAGGTCTTCGTAAGTATTCGATACCGGGAACTGCGGATACTCTTTCTTGACGGCTTCGGGCGGACGAAACAGGAACCCGTGGTCGGCTTCCTTGAGCATCGTGATGTCGTTGTAGGAGTCGCCGATCGATAAGACGGTGAAGTTCAGGCTCTTTAATGCCAGCACGGTTCGGTACTTGCTGTCGGGCTGCCGCAGGTTGTAGTTCTCGATGGTGCCGTCGGCGCCGACGCTCAGATGGTGGCAGAAGAGTGTCGGCCAGCCGAGTTTTTCCATCAACGGGCGGGCGAATTCGACATACGTGTCGGAGACGACGATCACCGGGGCGGCCGCCCGCAGCCAATTCAAAAATGCCACGGCACCCCCCAGCGGGTTCATCGTCGCGATCACATCCGTGATGTCTTTGAGCTTGAGCCCGTTTTCCTTCAGGATGGCCAGGCGCTTGCGCATCAGCACATTGTAGTCGGGGATATCGCGGGTGGTGAGGTTCAGATCTTGAATGCCGGTTTTTTGGGCAACGTTGATCCAGATTTCAGGAGTGAAAACGCCCTCAAGGTCGGTGCAGACGATGTGCATGGCAGTCCTCGTTTTCGATGCGGGTTGGTTTAATCCGGGTTTGTCAGGGGCCGTATGTCAATCGTCGTTGTCCTTGTCTTCGATCCTGATCAAAACCGGCCTGGCGCTGACCACATCCAGTGAGGCGATTTCATTTAACGCCTTGATGACGGCAGCCTCCTTGGCCGCATGCGTCAGCATCACCAGCGGGACCGCGCCGTTGGTTTTACGGCCCTTCTGGTAGGCGGTCTTGATGCTGATGCCGCAGGAGCCGAGGATGCCCGCGATTGTCGACAGCACACCCGGGCGATCGAGGGCTGAAAACCGCAGGTAGTAATGCGTGACGATCGCACTGATCGGCATGACCGGGATTTTACGGATGGCGTCCGGCTGAAAGGAGAGCAGGGGGATTCTGCCGACGGCACCCGACAGCAGGTTGCGGCTGATGTCCACCAGATCTCCGAGGACGGCGCTGGCCGTCGGCATCATCCCCGCCCCGCGCCCTGAAAGCAGAATGTCCTCGACTGCATCGGCGGAAATCGTGATCGCGTTCAGCGTGCCGTTGACGTTGGAGAGCATGTTGTCGAAGGGGATCATGGTCGGGTGGACGCGGGCCTCGACGGCCTGGCCCTTGAATTTGCTGATGGCGAGCAATTTGATGCGGTAGCCGAATTGACCGGCAAATTCAATATCCATCGGCGTAATACCGGAGATGCCTTCGGTGTAAACGTCCGCCAGGTTGATTTCCATTCCGTAGGCCAGCGCGGAGAGAATGGCGATTTTGTGGGCCGTGTCATGCCCCTCGACATCCAGGGTCGGGTTCGCCTCGGCGTAGCCTTTGGCCTGGGCCTCGGCCAGGGTCGGTGCGAAGGGACTGCCCTCATCGGTTATCTTCGACAAAATGTAATTGCAGGTGCCGTTCAGGATGCCGATCATGGCCTGGATACGGTTTCCGGCTAAAGATTCCCGGATGGTCTTGATCAGGGGCATGCACCCGCCCACGCTGGCTTCGAAGGCGAGATCGACCCCCTTTTCCGCGGCGGCCCTGAAGATGGCGTTGCCGTGCGCGGCCAGCAGCGCCTTGTTGGCGGTGACGATCTGCTTGCCGTTTTCAATCGCTTTTAATATCAGGTCTTTGGCAATGGTTTCGCCACCGATCATCTCGACCACGATGTCGATGGCCGGATCGTTGACCACTGCCCAGGCATCATCGATCAGGACGCCGGCGGCGAAACACAGGCCCCGGTCCTTGGTTGTGTCGATGTCGGCAACCCGCTTGAGGGTCAGCCTTGCCCCGAGCCGCGAGGTGATCAGCTCCCCGCTCTTTAAGAGGAGCCGGGCCACACCGGTGCCCACCGTGCCGCACCCGAGCAATCCGATATTGATGTTTTTCATGTGCCGATTCTCAATCCCATCGGTAGGATAGTTGAAAAATATCCGTTATCTCTTATCCTGACCGCCGCGAAAGTCAAGAGAGTATATTGCGGATCCCCCTGACCGCCTGGTTGATGCGCATTTTGTTTTCGATCAGCGCGAAGCGCACGTAGTCATCGCCGTATTCTCCGAAACCAAGACCGGGTGAGACCGCGACCTTGGCTTCCTGGACCATGAACTTCGAAAACTCCACCGAGCCCATTTTGACGTATTTTTCCGGTATCTTACCCCAGACGAACATGGTGCCTTTGGGGGACTTGATGGACCAGCCGATGCGCTCGAGGCCGTTGATCAAGGCATCGCGCCTTTCCTTGTAGGTTTGCCGGATCTCTTCCACGCAGTCTTGAGGGCCGTTGAGCGCGATGATCGAGGCGATCTGGATCGGCTGGTATATGCCATAGTCGAGATAGCTCTTGATGCGCTGCAGGGCGGCGACGATCTCGTGGTTGCCGACGCAGAAACCCACCCGCCACCCGGGCATGCTGTAGCTCTTGGAGAGCGAGAAGAATTCCACGCCGACATCCTTGGCGCCCTCGACCTGCAGAAAACTCGGCGCTTGGTAGCCATCGAACGTCAGGTCGGCGTAGGCGAAATCGTGAATGACCATGATGTCGTGCTCTTTGGCGAAGGCAACGACTTTTTCGAAGAAGGCCAGATCGACGATTTCGGTGGTCGGGTTGTGCGGATAACTGATGATCAGAACTTTGGGGCGCGGCCAAGTCTGGCGGGTGGCGTTCAGGAGGTTGTGGAAAAAATCCTGGTCCGGACCCAAGGGTATGCCGCGGACATCGCCGCCTGCAATAATGGTCGAGTAAGGGTGGATCGGATAGGTGGGGTTGGGCGTAAACACCACGTCACCGGGCCGGATGGTCACCAGGATCAAGTGCGAGATGCCTTCCTTGACCCCTATCGTCACGATGGCCTCGGTTTCATGATCGATGTCGACGTCGTAGCGTCGCTTGTACCAGTCGGCGATAGCCATCCTGAGCTTCCTGATTCCCATCGAGGCCGAGTAGCGGTGATTGTGCGGCTTTTGCGACGCTTCCATAAGTTTGTCGACGATGTGCTGCGGGGTGCCCAGGTCGGGGTTCCCCATGCCCAGGTCGATAATATCCTCGCCTTTGCGCCGGGCCTCCATTTTAATGGCATTGACTTGGGCAAAGACATATGGCGGCAGGCGGTCCAGTCTGGCAAATTTGCTCATTGCGCTAACCTTTCGTCCTTGAATGGTTGGGTCAATCGGGCGGGGCGGGTTCAAAACGGCAGAAGGCACCGGGGGCGGCGCGCCGATGGGCGGGACCGGCGGTCGGCCGCACGAGCGACGCTAAACCGCACAATCCCTTGGTTTCCTTTATCCCGGACTTCTAAATATACGGCGTGCATGGCCTCAAGATCTTGCCTTTTGGGGCGGGAAAGGGGTTATTCGCGTAGTTTTTTACAGTATCCCGGACGAGATGTCAAAAAAATTGTTTTGACTTTTCAGGGGATTTCTTCTAAATACTCAAATTCTTAACACTTTCTTCCTACACGCAGGAGAACCGCATGTCACATTCCCTGACCTATGCCGAAGCCGGTGTCGATATCAAAAAGGCCGCGCGATTGATCGAGAAGATAAAGGATATCGCCAAACAAACCCCGCGGTCCGGGGTGATGGGGGAAATCGGCGGGTTCGGCGCCCTGTTCTCCCTGAACGTCGCCAACGTGGAAAACCCGGTGCTGGTCAGTTCCACCGACGGCGTCGGCACCAAGGTCAAGATCGCCTTCATGATGGACAAACACGACACGATCGGCATTGACCTGGTGGCCATGAGCGTCAACGATATTGCGGTTCAGGGTGCCCGGCCGCTTTTTTTCCTGGATTACCTCGCCATGGGCGAACTCGACAACGACAGGGCCATCGCCGTTATCCAGGGCATCGCCGAAGGGTGCCGGCAGGCCCGATGTGCGCTCATCGGCGGTGAAACCGCGGAAATGCCGGGCATTTATCGCCCCGGAGAATACGACCTGGCGGGGTTTGCGGTCGGCATCGTCGACAATGCCAAAATCATCGATGGCTCCGCCATCCACGTGGGTGACAAGATCGTCGGGGTTGCCTCCAGTGGATTGCACAGCAACGGCTACTCACTGGTCAGAAAAATTTGTTTCGACCGGTTGAAGCTCACCTGCGCATCACCCATCGAAGCACTGGGCGGACTGCTGGGGGACGAGCTGATCAAGCCGACGAAGATCTATTCCGAAACCATTCGCCATCTGCTCCGCGACCTGCCGATTCACGGCCTGGCGCACATCACCGGCGGTGGAATCGAGGACAACCTGCTGCGCATCATTCCGAGGGCCTGCCAGGTGCTGCTGCAGAAACGCAGTTGGGAGATCCCGCCGATTTTCGACTTTCTGCAGGAGGCGGGCAACATCACCGACGAGGAGATGCTCAGGACCTTCAACAACGGCATCGGCCTGGTGGCGGTTGTCTCCGACGATGCGACGGTCGAGGTCCTCTCGCGTCTTTCCGCCTTGAACGAGAAAGCCTTTGTCATCGGTGAAGTGTCCGAATGCCGGCAGCAGAATAACCGCTGTCAGTGGATGTGAGCCGGGGCGCGCATGCAAGACGAAAAGAAGACAAAACCGGCCGGTGGAATCAGACGGATGTTCCGGCGCATGCTGGAGTGGATAGCCCGGGGTCAAAAGGACGCTATGCCCTGCCGCACCTGAGGAATCGGTTCGCACGGTGCCGGGAGGGCGCCGCAGCTTAAGCGACAAAATGATCGTTCTCGGAATTGAAACCTCCTGCGATGAAACTGCGGCGGCAGTGGTGGCGGACGGCCGCCGCATCTTGTCTTCAGTGGTATCCTCACAGATCGCTGTCCACAGCCCTTACGGCGGCGTTGTGCCCGAGTTGGCCTCCCGCAAGCACATCGAGGCCATCGTGCCGGTGGTTCGCCAGGCACTGGGCGCCGGCGGTATTTCGCGGGCGGGGATCGAAGCCGTGGCGGTCACTCAAGGACCCGGTTTGATCGGCTCGCTGCTGGTCGGGTTTTCTTTTGCCAAGGCCTTTGCAATGGTCCGCGATATTCCCTGGATCGGTGTCAGCCACCTGGAAGGCCACATCAATTCCGTATTCCTGGAGCCCGATCCACCGGCCTTTCCCTTTACGGCCCTGCTGGCTTCCGGCGGGCATACCGGCATTTATCACGTCACCTCACACACGCAGTTCGATCTCATGGGCCAGACCCGTGACGATGCTGCCGGGGAAGCTTTCGACAAAGTGGCCAAAATGCTCGGCCTGGGCTATCCGGGCGGCGGCATCATCTCGAAGCTGGCCCAAGAGGGTGAGCCGGCACGAATTGCCTTTCCACGGACCTATCTGGACCGATCGAGCTTCGATTTCAGTTTCAGCGGGCTCAAGACGGCCGTCGGCCGCTACATTCGTGACCACTCCCGGGACCTGCCGGAAAGGTTGGCCGACATTGCCGCCGGATTTCAGGAGGCGGTTGTGGAGGTGTTGGTTTACAAGGTCATCGCGGCGGCGGCCTTCAAGAGGTGCGACCGGATTGCCCTGGTCGGAGGCGTGGCGGCTAACCGACGATTGCGGGAAAAGATTTCCCTGGAGGCCCCCCGAAAGGGTATTTCCGTCTATCTGCCCGGGCCTGACCTCTGCGGGGACAACGCCGCCATGATTGCTGCCGCGGGATATCACCGTCTGGCAAGCGGCGCCCGGGCCGACCTCGACGATGATGTCTATTCCCGCCAGGCCCTTTGAACAGGGGTCTTTTGAGTGAAGGTGGAAATGCACGGACTGTGTCCGCAATCAATCCGATTCCCACCGGTACCCCAGAAAGCGGTGTTTCAGTTTCAATACCCGCTCAACCGAGACGATCCCTCTCAGCCGCAGGTCGGCGGAATCCGTCATGTGTCTGACGATCTCCGCGTGAGCGTTTTCGATATCCGGTCCTTTGTGGCAAATCAGAGCCACGTCGACGCCGGCAAACAGGATTTGCCGCACGACGGTTCGGATGTCGTAGTGCCGTTTGATGGCCCCCATGTCCAGGTCGTCTGTCAGGACGAGACCGTCGTATCCCATATCCCGCCGCAGCATGTCTCCGACGATCACCGGCGAGAGACTGGCCGGCCACTCGGGATCGATCCGGTCATAGAAGATGTGCGACAGCATCATTCCGGCCGTCCCCTGATTGACGGCCGCGGCGAAAGGAACCAGGTCGACCTGTTTGAGCGTCGCCGGGTCAACGCTGAGCACCGGCATGTCGTCGTGGGAGTCGAGAACTGTGCGACCGATGCCGGGAAAGTGTTTGGCCACCGCCATGATATTGCGCCGCTGGAGCTGGTCGATCACGCTGCAACCCATCGCGGCCACCCGCACCGGATCGGCCCCGAAGCTCCTGGACGCCATGATGCTGGGAATCTCCGGCCGGGCCACATCGAGCACCGGGGCCATGTTCATGTTGACCCCGGCGTTGCGGAGATCGGCGGCCGTCGTGCGCGCAAAATGGATGACATCCGCCTCGTTTCGCATTTGAGAGGCACCGGGGAGCTGGGCGAATGGTTTTTTGAGACGGGCGACCTCCCCCCCTTCCTGGTCGATGGCGATCAGCAGGGGTGCGAGGCGGAATTGGCGGCCGCAACGCTGAATTTCAGCACACAGCTCGCGCAGTTGGTCGGGTGATTCGATGTTGCGGGTAAAGAGAATGACCCCACCGACATTTAGAGTACCGATGAGAAACCTCAGGTCGTCGTTGAAAGCCGTACCGTCGAAGCCGACCATGAGCCGCTGACCGGCCAGCTGCCGATTGTTTGCCGCTGACAGAAGCATCCTTCCTCTTTGTTTCTGGATTTCAATATGTTAGCATGGAAACCCAATACCCGGCGTTCTCGCCGGGGTTCGGTTAATGCGCCCCTGGAATGGGGCACTGCGGCCCTCGACTCAATGCTGGTCCAATCGAATGGCCCGATCCCGTCCGCTGACGGTCAGGGAAAGAGAAGTGAATGGCATGTCGACGAAGAACGCTAAACTCACATTTTACGTCTTGAAACTTCCCTTCCTTCTGGTGTTGATGCTGTTCGGTTTCATGCTGGATTTTTTCATACAGCTGCCTTTCCACATCATGTGTAAAATCGACCACATGCGGGGCAAACGGTTTTAACCAAAAATACCGGCATGTCGAGGAGCGGCTGAGGGTCCGCGCCGGATGGGGCCGCAACAAAGCGTGATGAAAATTACTCTGCGGGGTGGGCTGATGCGCGCCGCGGCGATGATGTCACCATCGGGGATCACGGGGAGCACCGGTCCGGACGTTCGGCACCATCGTCACGGGTTATATCTGTTGAACAGCCAAATCAGGATCGGCGTGCACAATGCCGCCAGCACCATGAAGCCGGGCAGGGTGAGGTAGGGCGCGTACCAGGGCGCCCGGGCGCTGCGGGCCTTTTTAACCTCGGTCAGGAAGAGGTTGCCGAGAACGGCGGCGGCCAAAAGCGGGGCGCACAAAGCCAGCAGGCTTTTCAATAGAGCCATATCAGCGTTTCCAGATGAAAATAGTCCTTGCCGAAGGAGCCGATACCTGTTAGAAAATTAAATTTAGGCCATTATTTTCCAGCCGGTGAGACCGAGCCGCTGGTTGAAGAAAACAAGCGTTTAGGTCCGGCGGAACTCTGAAAGGCGAGTCACCCGCCGAAACACACCTTAAAGCACTTGAAACCGATCAGGTACGCCTGGCAGGAGTCGAACCTGCGACCTACGGATTAGAAGTCCGTTGCTCTATCCAGCTGAGCTACAGGCGCACAAGTTCAGAGGGTGGTTAACACAAGAGTTCGGTGAAGTCCACAAGAAAAAGAAGGATCGCGTCACCCGGCCGAACGCCGCTGCGGCCCTTGAAAAACACCGACCATCGTCCCATTTGAAAATGACGTCTGGGCCAGAATGCCGGGTGACGGCTATCCGCACGCGGTGCACTTAAACCAGACACCATTGTTGTCAGGCGGTTTACATGAGCAAGCCAAAAAAGACCCAGTCGAACCCCGATCCGGAAGATATAAAGATACCCCTCAGGCCTATCGACAACAGGCAGAAGCCATCTGCAAACGCCCCCGCCGCAGACAAGGCCCTGATCAAGTACGATCCCCTGCAGCGGTATCTGACGGAAATCAGCCGTTACCGCCTGTTGACCCGCGATGAGGAAAAAGAGTTCGGCATGCGGGTGCAAAAATACGGTGATCGCGAGGCCGCTTACGCGCTGGTGACCTCCAACCTGAGACTGGTGGTTAAAATTGCCCTGGAGTTCCAGAGAGTCTGGATGCAGAATCTGCTCGATTTGATCCAGGAGGGCAACATCGGCTTGATGCAGGCGGTGCGTAAATTCGACCCCTACAAGAACGTCAAGTTCTCCTACTATGCCTCTTTCTGGATCAAGGCCTACATTCTCAAATTCATCATGGACAATTGGCGCCTCGTTAAAATCGGGACCACTCAAGGCCAGCGCAAGCTTTTCTTCAAACTCAAAAAGGAAAAGCAGAGACTCATCGACCAGGGGTTCGATCCCAAGCCCAAGCTGCTGTCCGAGCGACTGGGGGTGTCCGAGAGAGAAATCGTGGACATGGACCAGCGCCTCGACGGTTGGGACCTTTCGCTGGATGCGCCCTTCAAAGACGATTCGGACACCGAACGGATCGAGTTTCTCAGCACCGCCACCGAGTCGGTCGAAGACAAAGTCGCCAAAAAGGAGATCGAGGCCCTGCTGCACAGCAAGATCGCCGAATTTAGAAAAAAAATGACCCGGCGGGAAAAAGAGATATTCGACCTGCGGATTTTTTCCGACAATCCGGTAACCCTCCAGGAAATCGGCGATCGTTACGGGATTTCGCGTGAGCGGGTGCGGCAGGTGGAAAAGAACATCGTCAAGAAAATGCGGGAATTTTTCAAGCGCGAAATTCCGGATTTTGCGGCTTACACGGAAGAGAGTACCGCTGACTGAGCTTGGGCAGGAAAATTCTCGCACCGCATTCATATGAACACGCTATGGGCTCGAGTTGCATGCGACTTCTACGGGATTTGATTGCGGCCGCCGCGGCCGCCGCTGTTTTTTGCGGGTGTGCGGCCATCGAAAACGCCAGCCGAACCGGTTCCGGGCGCAAGGCACCGGTCAACCGCCCGGACAACGCCTATTTCTACTATACCGAAGCCCATCTGGCCAGACAAAGCGGCGACGAGGAACGGGCCGTTCTGCTTCTCAAGCGGGCCAGCGAACTGGACCCGACATCCCTCTATCTGAAGCGGGAGCTTGCGGTTGTATACGTTCAACAGAAGGACCCGCAAAATGCCTTGGCGGTGGTCGAGGACATTCTAATAAGCCACCCCGATGACGTCGAGACCCTGATCGTCTACGGGCACGTCAAGCAAGCCCAGAACCAGCTGGAACAAGCCGCCCAGGCCTATGAAAAGGTCATCGCGCTCGACAAAAGCCAGCAGGAGATCTACTTGCTGCTGGGCGGCATCTATCTGCAGAAAGATCGCAACGAGGATGCCCGGCGTGTTTTCGAAGATTTGGTCCGCAACTTTCCCGAGGCCTACTCCGGCCATTTCTTTCTCGGCAAGATCTACGCCAAGCAGGGGCAGACGGCCAAGGCCGAAAAGGAATTCAAAAAAGCCTTGGAGATCGAGCCGGCGCTTCTCGAGCCGCGGTTCGAACTGCTCGATCTCTACCGGGGCGAGGGCAGATCGGACATCATTCTGCGAACCTACGAAGAGATCCTCAAAAACAACCCCTTCAATATCCGCGCGTCCCTCGAACTCGGCCTGATTTACTGGAATGAAGGCCGCCGTCAGGATGCCGAAAAACTTTTCCTGGAGATGGGCCGCCGCAGCGCGAGCGAATTCGATGTCGTCCTGAAAGTCATCCAGACCTATCTGGAACCGGATCGTTACAAGGACGCCGTTATCGTCATCCAGGGACTTCTCAAGGCCTCGCCCGCAAATCCCGACCTCAGCCACCTGGCCGGGATCGCTTACTACGGCCTCAAAGACAATGAAAAAGCCCTGATGCACTTTTCCAAGGTAACGCCGCAATCCCGATTCTATCCGGATGCGGTGGTCCACCTCGCGTTTCTGTACCGGGATAAGGGCGAAACCGGCGAGGCCCTCGAACTGCTCGAAAAGGCCGTGGAAAACACTCCCGACAATGCCGATTTCAGATACTACCTCGGCACCTTTTACGAGGAACTCGAGGCGTATGAAAAAGCGGTCCAGATGCTCGAAGAGGCCATCGGGATGGATCCGGATGAGACCAAGTATTTGTTTCGGCTGGGGGTGGTTTACGATAAATGGGGTCGCAAAGAAGACTCGGTCGAGACGATGAAGGCGGTCGTCCGCATCGACCCGCAGGATGCCAACGCCCTCAATTATCTCGGCTACACCTACGCGGATCTCGGGGAGAACCTGGACGAGGCCGAACGCCTGATCAAGGAGGCCCTTAGGATCAAGCCCGATGACGGGTATATCACCGACAGCTTGGGATGGGTCTATTACAAAAAGGAAGAGTATTCGAAGGCGCTCACCGTTCTGAAAAGAGCGGTTGAACTGGTGCCGGAAGACCCGGTTATCCTGGAACACCTGGGGGATGCCTACCTGAAGTCAAACGACAAAAAGAATGCCCTGCAGGCATACGAGCGCGCTCTGAAGCACGGTCACAAGGACCGGGCGGCCATCGAAGAGAAGATCAAACAGCTCAATCAGAAGCCATGATCACCGCCGGTCACCGACATTGCCTCCGGGCTGCCGCCGGCTGCTTGCTGCTCACCCTGTCGGCCTGCTCCGGGTTGGATCGACTGCCCCCCGCTGACCGATCGGCGGCACAACTGGAAGCCCAGGCCGTGCTGCAACAGCTGGCCCTCACCAATGCGTCCCTGTCGTCCTTCAAGGGCCTCGGGCGGATCAAAGTCCGGAATACGGATCAAGCGCCCCTGTCGGCGCGGGTGGCCTGGGTCGCTTCGATGCCTGATAAACTCAGCCTCGCGGTGCTGGCGGCCGGTCGGCCGGTGATAAGAGTGGCGGCCGACGGCCAATTCCTCTATTGGATCGATCTTCAGGACCCGGAGCGATCCTACGCAAAAATGCGGACTTCCGATGCCAGCCTCGACCGGTTGATCCGCATCCCCATCACGGTGACCGAGATCGTCGCCCTCCTGGCCGGGCGCATTCCGATCCGAGATCACTCGCGCGCGTTTCTTCAGAAAGACCGGGAAACAGGGCAATGGATTTTGGTGCTGGAGCACTGGTGGCGTGTGGCGGGAAAGATTTATCTCAGCGCCGATCGGCAAGATGTCCTCCGGATAGAGGTTTTCGGCACCGATGGAAAACTCCGCTACCGGGTTGATTTCGAGGAGATGCACACCGTGTCGGGCTACCGCGTCCCGCGGCGGCTGGGTCTGAGCAACGCGGCCGGCAGCGCCGTGCAGCTTGATATCGAACAGTACCTTGCCGATGTAGCCGTCAGCGGCGCCATGTTCGTCCTGCCACCGCCCGACTCCGCCTCACCATGAGACTGTTGCCGATCGGTTGATTAACACCGGGAGGGATGATCCGTGATAGCCGAAATTCTTGCCACCGGCGATGAAATCCGCAGCGGCGCAATCGTGGACAGCAATTCGGCCTTCATTGCACGGCGGCTCGAAGAGGAAGGGATTACGGTCACCCGCCACAGCTGCGTCGGAGATGACCGCGACGGTTTGGCGGCGGTCCTGACCGAGGTGGCCGGTCGGGCGGACGTGGCCGTGGTTACCGGCGGTCTCGGTCCCACGGCCGATGATCTCACCGCCGAAGCCGCGGCTCTGGCAGCCGGCGTGGAGCTGGAGGCCGATGCCGCCGCCCTGGCGTCGCTGGAAGCGTTTTTCCAGCAGCGCCGGCGTCTCTTCAGCCCGTCCAACCGGAAACAGGCCCTTTTGCCGCAAGGGGCTGTTTGCATTCCGAATCCGATCGGTACAGCTCCCGGTTTTATGATTCTCCTGGGCCGCTGCGCGTTGTTTTTTCTGCCCGGTGTGCCGCATGAGATGCGCCATCTGCTGACGGAATCGGTTCTGCCGATGATCCGACGCCAACAGGGTCGGGAAGCCAAGGGGGCGCCTCGACTGGTCGTCACCACTTTCGGAATGACCGAAGCGGCCGTCGGTGAAAAGATGGTCGGTTTCGAAACCGATTTCCCGCAGCTGCGTTTGGGATTGTGTGCCGTTTTTCCCGAGATCCAGGTGCGGATCAACGCGCCGGGTGGAGAGGCCGCCGACGTCGGCCAAACCATGGAGGAGGCGCAAAGGTGGCTCCAGGCGCGTCTGGCCCGGCACGTGCTGTCGTTCGAAGGGCAGTCGATGGGCGAAGTGCTGGGGCGCCTGCTGCGGCAGGAACAGGCCACGCTCGGCGTTGCCGAAAGCTGCAGCGGCGGCTTGATGGCCGACCTGCTCACCGATGTTCCCGGCAGTTCCGACTATTTTCTCTTCTCCGCCGTGACCTATTCGAACCGTGCCAAAGTCGAGGTCCTCGGCGTGAAGGCGCAAACGATCGAGCGCTGCGGAGCGGTGCACGAAGAGACGGCCGCCGAAATGGCGGCGGGTGTCCGGCAGGTGTCCGGCGCGCGCTACGGTGTGTCGACCACCGGCATCGCCGGGCCGACCGGCGGCACGCCCGATAAGCCGGTCGGTACGGTCTGCGTCGGCCTGGCCGGACCCAGGGGTACCGAGTCCCGCCGTTATCATTTCTTCTTCGACAGCCGTCGCATGCACAAGATGATCTTCGCTTACAGCGCCATGAACCTTTTGCGGCACCGGCTTCTGAAGGGGAACCGCTGATCTCTGCGCCCGGTGGCATCGCAGCGGCTCAGGCGGCACGGTCCCCGTCGGTGCGCAGCAGTCTTTCCCCGCGCCTTTTCAGGTAATCCACCAGTGGCTTGAGCCCTTCCAGCCGACGCGATCGCCGCTTGCGGAAAATTTCCTCCAACGACAGATGCGGGTCGCGGGACGGCGAGCGCAGATAGCGCCGCAGGGCCTCCAGTCGCGCAACGAGTTCCTTTTCCACCTGGAGCTTGAGGATCTGCTTGTTCTCCAGAATCCTCGACTTCATCGCCTCGGGCGGTTTGGTGCCCTTGTACTTGAAGTGTTTGTAGTCGATGCGCAGCGCGATCAGGTCGAGAAGAATCGTCTCGTAAGCCGGTCCCAGGCATAAGACCTCCGGCACCAGTTCCCCGAAATGAGTCACACCGAGGACGTCCTTGCCCTGGGACCAGTAGCTGTCCAGGAACTCGTGCTCCAAGTCCTTGTAGTTCTGCAGCGGCATGTACATCCGTCGCAAATGCATCAAGACCTTCTGGGCTTTTTTCTTGTGACCGCCGATGATGACCGAGCCGCCGACCTCGCCCCTTTTGGTGCCTTTGGTCCAGGGGGCGCCGGTAATGCCGAAGTCGTTGAACACCGGTAGCAGCAGAAGGGCCGACAGGGTGTTGATCGCCAGCGCGTAACCGGCCGACGGTCCGCCGACGGTGTAGGAGGCTGTCAGCAGCTGATGGTGGATGGTGTAGTGGTCCAGAAAGTCACCCAGCAGGCGCGATATGCTGACTTTCGGCTGGAGGTCCTGCAGGTAGTTTTTAACCATCGTAAGGGCTTCCTGAGCCGATTGCTGGGTCATCTTGACCGCCATGTCGAGTTCCGCCGCCCCGGGGGCCGTCGAGGAGACCGCACCGGTGACGATCACTCGTTCCGGACCCAGGTTGTAGGTCAGGCTGGTGGCGATCGGCAAGAGGACTCCGGTCACATCGTTGGCGCCGACGCCGATGATGAACCCCACCTGCGGTTCCTGGCTCAGTTCGGCTTCGAGGAACTGATCGAGTTGCACCTTGCCCTTTTTCACGGGACTCTGTGAGATTTCCTGGCGCGCCGCATTCAGATGCGACGGCATCAGGGGGTAAGCAGCGACGTTCCGGACGGCTTCGAGCAACGCGATAACCCTATCGTACTGATCGAGAAGGTTTTCGGGGTCGTCCTTGACCGCCGCCCGGATCTGCGCCGGTGCGTTGACAGCTTCCAGAATACCGGTCAGGGTTTTGAAATTGAACTTGATGAAATTGGCCAGACTTTCCCTGTCGCCCGCGGCGAGGCTGCGCAGCCGAACCAGGACCTCGTACTCCGTGCTGCGCAGGGAGCGGGCTTTTTCGATGAAGGCGGTGTATTCCGCCGGGGTGTTGCAGAGCGGCTGGGCGACCTCTAATATGGTATCGATGTCGAGTCCGTCGGCCAGCGGCACCGACCCGATCGATTTCTGAATGATGCCGGAGATGTCTTTTTTACGCAGGTGTCCCGACACTTCCATGACCTTCAGCCGCTTGGAGCGGATCAGGGCCGGATCGAGAATATCGAGCCGGTTGGTGGTCAGCACGGTGAAGACCCGGTTGAACGGGATTTCGCCGTCGACGATGTTCAAAAATTTGTTGGTCAGCTTGTCGGAAGGCGACCCGCCCGAGGGACTTCGCTTGGGTGCCAGAGAATCCCCCTCGTCGAAGAAGACCACGGTCGGGGCGATCATTTTGGCGATATCGTAGAGTTTTTCGAGATTTTCGATCGCGCCGTCTATGGGATTGGCCGGATCCTGGAGCAGGCTGGGGCTGGCCGAAACGTCGTGGATATCCTGGTTTTCGCTCAACCAGGTGCGGGCCAGAAAGGTTTTGCCGCTGCCGGGAGGGCCGTTCAACACGACGCCCTTTTCCTCGCTCACTCCGTAACGGAGGCAATTGTTGGCCATTTCGGAAAAGATGTCCTTGATCTCACCGACGTACTCTTCCCACTTGACGTGGCGGTCCATCCGTCCGACGACCTTTCCGAACAGGTCGCCGTAAGAATTGCGGGCCACCAGTTCGAAAGCCTGGCGCACCAGCACGGCGTCGTCCAGGTGTTCGGGGCTGAAGTCGTTCTTGATGGCGATGATCGAATCGATGAGTTTGCGCGCGTAGGAAGGGATGATCTTGAGGGTCCTCTCGTCGAAAACGACGTAGAGCTTGGTCACGGCCCGGTCCAGTTCTCCGGGATCGATGCAGACGGTCTTGCTGTCGCAGTGGGTGTTCGCCGTCCCGGCGACGCGGATGTCGTGGCGCAGAAGTTCCAGGCGCACCACTTCTCTCAGGTTGGCGGGTGTTTTCCAAAAATCGGCGATGTTGATGATGCGGCCCTTTTCCACGAAACGGCGGTAGATGGTCGGATCGAACCGCTCCGGCTGGTCGGTCGTGGCGATCAGCAGGCAGTCCCGCCGGCCATTGATGATTTCATCCAGAATGATGTTGGCGGTGTCGATCAGCGTCCGCTGTTGCCGTTCCAACCCGGATTGTCGGCCGTCGGCCTTTGCGAAGGCGCTGTGGGCCTCTTCGATATGACGAATGGCGGTCTTGCGCGGATCGCCGAGGGCTTTCTTGAAATAGTTACCGGGCTCGCCGGCCAAGGCGGTCTGATAGTCGTTGGGCGTGACCATGGAGTAGTCGACCATCAGGCCCTGTTCCTGTAGGTCTGAAAGGCCCTTTCCGATTCTGCGCTTGAAGACGCGGCGCACCAGCGGGACTTTGGCCAGCCGTCTATAGAACCTGATTTTCTTGCGCCGGGTGATCTCCATGGAAAGGTCCGGGTCGATGTCGTCGATCGTTTTCCAAAAGGGCTCCGCGGCCAGAAGTTCTTCCTTCTTCTGCTTCAGGTCGATTTCCGGCTGGATGTCATTCGAAAAAATCACCTTCTCGATGATCTCGTTGACCGTCGAGGATTTGCCGCTGCCGCTCGGTCCCACGATCAGCAACAGGGGGGCCTTGGGAACCGAGGGATCGGAAATGTACTCCTTGCGGATGTGAGCGCGGTAGACTTTTTCGAACAGCGCGCGCAATTCCTCCGGAACGTGGACGTCGGTGAGTTCGCGATCCAGCAAGGACAGCAGATAGAGGTAATCCTTGTAGGATATTTCCTTTTCCAGGATTTTGTTCCAGGCTTCCTGCGGATTGGTCTGGCCGGATATTTCGAAACGCTTCTGCCAGTCGGTGAGAATATCCGGGTTCTTGAGCACCGTGAAGGTCTTTTTCGGAGCGGCTTTGAAGAGCGCGAACAATAAACCCAATGCCCGGCCGAGAGTGTCCGACGGCGGTCGGTACTGGTTCAGACGGGCGCGCATGAACACCATGATTTCATAGGGCCATGAGGCCACCAAGTCTTCGATCTCCCGGATCCGTTCTGCCGGAAGACGGACGGACTTGATTTCCTTGGTCAGCCTACGGGGCATATTTTTGCTCCTGATGCTCTCTGGCTTTCGCCGCCGGCGCGGCCGGCGGAATGGTCAGCGTCGGCGAGCCCTGCGTATTCTGAATGACGATGGTTTGTTGATCGCCTTGATTTTTTTCGTATGCCGCGGCCCATTTCTGCTGGTTCAGAAATTCAAAGAGGGCCACGTCGGTGGTGCCGTCCGTTCTTCCAATGGCCTTCTGCAGCGACTGGATGCTTTCCAGGTACGCGGCGTAGAGTTTGCGGATCCGGCTGGCTTCCTGGTCGGCGGCATAGTTTTCGGCTTCGGCGATCAGCTCGCGGCGCTTCTTTTCTTCGGTGGCCTCGACCAGTTTGTCACCGAAGCGGGTATCCTTGAGGACAAAGCTGACCACATCGATGCCGTATTTATTCTCCAGGGTCGGTCCGCCTTCATTGATCGGTCGTGATTTCAAGGCGCTGAAGATCTTTTCCTTAATGCTTTCCCGATCGCTGATCAGCTCATCGACCCGCTGGGCCTGAAGATTGTCTTTGACGATCCCGTCGTAGTCCGCCTGCAGCAGGCTCAAGGGGTCTAAGTTTTCGATGGCCCAGGTGCGCAGGTCGCGGATGCGGTAGGTCAGCACCGCCGATGTCCACAAGGCGACGTTTTCCTTTGAAATGATCCGCATCGGCTCGGTGGTTCCGCCCAGAAACAGCCGTTGGTTCATCAGCGGAACTTCCTGCTCGATTCGGGTGAAATAGGGCAACCGGACATGCCATCCGACGGCGGTGACCGCCTCGCGCTGGCCCCCGAATCGCTCCAGCACGACGGCATAATTCATTTTGACCTTGAAGATGGTGCGGGTGGCGTAGATCAGCGCCACCAGGCCGTAGGCAATGCCGGCCGCGGTGAGCAGCGCGAAAGAGCGGCGCAGCAGCGTTTTGACGAACGCTCGGCGAAGGAATTTTCGTGATGGCTCGTCTGTCATTTGAGCTCCTTGACGTGCAACAAATTATCGGCGTGGACGGTGAGCGGGTGATCGTCTCGAGTGAATGACCGTATCTTCCCGGTCTGTCAGGATGCCGACAGACCCGGCCGCAAGCGGGCGGCGAACCATTCCACGGCTTCCCGCATGAACGCCTGCCGGTGGACATCGGCGCTCATCAAATGATCGCCGTTTGCCTGCCGGACCAACCGCTTCGGGGTGTCCGTTTTCCCGTCAATCTCAAGCGCATGGGCGAAGGGCACGACGTCGTCGGCGTCGCCGTGGCAGACGAGAACGTGTCGAAGGCCGGCGATGTTGTCGGAAAGGTCGAAGTGAAGTCGCAGCCCCGTACCTTCGTGCACATTCGGCGCGCCGCTCTCGAGGGGCCGAATGGAGCGGCTTCTGATCGGTGCGGCCACGGTCACCAGCGCATCGGCAGCGATGGCCCTTGCGGCCGCCAGGCAAACGGCCCCGCCCATGCTGCTGCCGAACAGACCGAAGCCCCGGCCCGTGTCCGTTCGCGAGCGGATGGTGTTCACGGCCGCTATCAAATCCCGCACGCGCCCCTCCAGCGTGGTGACCTCCGGAAAAAAACCCTGGCTGCGGCCGCAACCGCGATGGTCGAAGCGAAAGAAACCGATCCCGGCCGCCGTACACTGCATGGCCAGCTCGCGTTGCTTCGCCGATTCGCTGCTGCTCATCAGGCCGTGTGATCCGAAGACCACCGGTGGGCGAAAAGCGTTCGGCAAATGGAGCCTGCCGCTCAGGCGGTAGCCGTCGGCTGAAAAGTTGATCCATATGCAGCGTGCGTTGGCGTCGGTTGCATCCATATCTATATTCTCAAATATTTGACGCTTACAATAACCATGTTTCACTTGTTGTCACTTTTAATTTCGGAGGCGCTCCAGTATAGTCTTGACCATCGGTTCCCGAAAGCGTGCCGATTTTGGTGCGTTCGAGGGACCGGCTAAACCGCGCGCACTCAAGTGAGTGCGGATGGGGAAAGGACGGCGGCGTGAGTCTTAAAAAGGGACAGATCCTGGATGTGGAGATCTCCGATGTGGCTTTCGGTGGACGAGGGCTGACGAAGGTGAACGGCCTGGCGGTTTTTGTCGATCAGGCGGCCCCCCTGGACCAGGCCCGCATCCGGATTATCCGCACGCGTAGAAACTATGCCGAGGCACTTCTGGTCGAGCTTCTGCGTCCCTCGCCCCACCGCGTCGAGCCTCCCTGCCGGTACAGCGGAACCTGCGGCGGCTGCAAGTGGCAGTTTCTCGCATACGCGAAGCAGCTCGAGCACAAGCGGCGCCACGTGGTCGAGGCCCTGGAGCACATCGGACAGCTGCGCGACATCCCGGTTCACGAAACGATTGCTTCCCCGAACATTTTTCATTACCGCAACAAGATGGAATTCACTTTTTCCGATCGCCGCTGGCTGATGCCCGCTGAACTGGGAAGGCCTGATGTCCGCAGGGACTTTGCCTTGGGGTTGCACGTGCCGGGGACCTATGACAAGGTGCTCGATACCCGGGCTTGTCTGCTGCAGCCCGAGTCGGGCAATACCCTTCTCGGGCGGGTGCGGGAGTTTGCCAGGGCCTCGGAGGAACCGGTCTACGGGCTCAAGAGCCACACCGGGTTTTGGCGGTTTCTGGTGCTGCGGCATTCCAAGGCCGACGATCGCTGGATGGTCAACATCGTTACCGCGGCCGACAAGCGGCACCATCTGCGGCCGCTGGTGGATTCATTGACGGCCGATCACCCCGAGATCGCCGCCGTGGTCAACAACGTCACCAGCCGCAGGGCCGGTATCGCCCAAGGGGAATACGAGATCCATCTCGCCGGCGAGCCCTGCATAACGGATCGTATCGGGGATTTTGAATTCGAAATTTCCGCCAACAGCTTTTTCCAGACCAACACCCCGGGGGCCGAGCGGCTGGTCGCGATCGTGAAAGACTACGCCGGGCTAAGGGGCGGCGAACGGGTTCTCGACCTGTACAGCGGCACCGGAACGATGGCCATCGGTCTGTCTTCGGCGGCCTCCGCGGTGACGGGGATCGAAATCGTCGCGAGCGCCGTGGCGGACGCCGTTAAAAACTGCCGCCGCAACCGCATCGACAACTGCCGTTTTCTGCTCGGCGACATCCTAGACGTGCTGCCGCGGGTGAGCGATGTGCCGGACGTGCTGATCATCGATCCACCGCGGGTCGGTATGCACCAAAAAGTTCTGCAACGGGTGGCCGCGATGGGTGCGGAGCGCATCGTCTACGTTTCCTGCAACCCGGCCACCCTGGCCCGTGACCTCGCTCTGATGAGGGAGCGCTATAGCGTGCGGGAGGTTCAACCGGTGGACATGTTTCCCCACACCCATCACATCGAGGCGGTGGCCCGGTTGGAAAAAAAGAAAAACCATCTCCTGAGTTTCGGCGCGGATCCGCACGCTGGCGGCGGGACCAATCGTTGACAACGCCGCATTCCATCGTTAATTTTCTCACCCTGTGCACACCAAGCCGCTGGTTCAGAGGAAAAAATGCTGTTGAGTGACGTCAGAGAAGGGCAGTCGGTTGTCATCGACCGTATCGGGGGTCAGGGGGCACTGCGCCGCCGACTCCACGAAATGGGCATCCTCAAGGGTACCGAAGTCTACGTCGAAAAATATGCACCCCTGAAAGATCCGATGGAACTGGTTGTCAAAGGGTATCACTTGTCCTTGCGCGTCGAGGAAGCGGCCCAGATCAGTGTCTGCGATGTGAAAACAGGATTGTCGCCATGTCCTCCAAACGGCTGACGATCGCGCTGGCCGGTAACCCCAATTCCGGCAAGACCACCATTTTCAACCGGATAACCGGCACACGCCAGAAAGTCGGCAACTGGCCCGGCGTGACGGTGGAAAAAAAAGAAGGGACGGTTTTCAGGCACGGCTATGAACTGAAAATCATCGACCTGCCCGGCACCTACAGCCTGACGCCGTACTCCATCGAAGAGATCGTCGCTCGCAATTACATCCTCGACGAGACCCCGGATGTGGTCATCGACATCATCGATGCCTCCAACCTCGATCGCAGCCTTTACCTGGCCACTCAAATCAGAGAACTCGACTGCAAGGTGATGTTTGCCCTGAACATGGCCGACGTGGCCCGCACGCGAGGAAGTAAGATCGATGCGAACAAATTATCCGAACTGCTGGACGTTCCGGTTGCCTTTACCATCGGCAATAAGAACGAGGGCATCGACGAGCTTCTCAGCATGGCGATCAAGTGGGCGGAAACCGACACATCCAATCGTCCCGCGCGTCGGGTTCAATACAGCAAGGACATCGAGGAGGCTATCGACAAACTGAGCCAGGCCATCGCTGCGAGTGCCGCCGGAAAGCTGGCGTACACCACCCGCTGGACCGCCATCAAGCTTCTCGAAGATGACAAGATTGTCAGAGAGCGACTGGTTGAAAAAACAGGCGCCGCCGCCGAGGGCATCTTCCAGCTGACCGCGTCCCTGCGCGACCATCTGCGGAGTCGGTTCGACGACGACCCCGAGATTATCATGACCGACGAGCGCTACGGCTTCATCGCGGGCATCGTCAAGGAGGTGCTCGTCAACACGAACCGTCAGCGCATCGACATGTCGCGCAACATCGACCTGGTGCTGACGAACCGATTCCTCGGGTTTCCGATTTTTATCTTTTTCATCTGGGCCATGTTCCAGCTGACATTTACACTCGGCGAATATCCGATGCTGGTGATAGAGACTGCCGTCGACGGCGTATCCGCCGTTTTGGCGCATCTTTTGCCCCAAGGCCTGATCAGGGATCTGTTGCTCGACGGCATCGTGGCCGGCATCGGCAGTGTCATCGTTTTTTTGCCCAACATCCTGATTCTCTTTTTCTGTATCGCTATTTTCGAAGACACCGGCTACATGGCCCGTTCAGCCTTCCTGATGGACAAAGTCATGCACCTCATCGGGCTTCACGGCAAGTCCTTCATTCCGATGCTGATGGGTTTCGGCTGCAACGTGCCGGCGATCATGGCGACCCGCACGCTGGAGAGTGAAAAAGACCGGATTCTCACGATACTGATCACCCCTTTCATGTCGTGTTCGGCCAAGTTGCCGGTTTACATCGTTCTGGCCGGAACGTTTTTCGGTGCGCGGGCCGGCAGCATCATTTTCGCGATTTACCTGTTCGGGATCATCTTGTCGATGGCCACCGGCCGGATATTCCGTTCGACCCTCCTGAAGGGCGCCGACGCCCCTTTTGTCATGGAGCTGCCGCCCTACCGGGCGCCGACATTGAACAGTCTCCTGATTCACATGTGGGATCGCAGCAAGATTTTTCTGAAAAAAATGGGCGGGGTGATCCTGGTCGGCTCGGTGGTTATCTGGTTCATGACCGCCTTTCCGCGGACGGTTGTCTATTCGAAGGATTATGCGGCTGAAGCCGCTCGCCTGGTCGCCGCTTATGAGGAAAAAATCCGCACAGCACCGGAGGATCAGATAGCGCTGCTGAAAACCCGCAAGGACGAAGCTCTTGCCGCCATCGAGCGCGCCCGCCACTCGGAGCGAATCGCGTACTCGCTGATGGGGCGCATCGGAAATGCGCTGGCGCCGGTTTTTGCGCCGCTCGGCATCGATTGGCGGGGCGGCGTGGCCCTTGTATCCGGTTTCGTGGCCAAAGAAATCGTGGTGAGCACTCTGGGAGTGCTTTACGCCGCCGGCGAAAGCGATGATTCGGATGCCCTGCGCACGGCGCTGAAAGCCTCCGACATGACCCCTTTGGCGGCCCTGTCGATGATGGTCTTCGTGCTGCTCTACCTGCCGTGCCTGGCAACGGTGATCGCCATCCGGCGGGAGACCGGTTCTCTCAAGTGGATGTTTTTCAGTATCTTTTACAGCACGTCGGTGGCATGGCTGGCGGCATTTTGCGTCTATCAAACCGGTCGCCTGCTCGGTTTCAGCTGAGAGCGGTGTGAGGGAACCTTTATTGTTTTCGCTTTAAAAGAAGGATACGCGGGCGGATAAGGCGGGTGGCGGAAGTGCATGGGAATCGAACCCACCCGAGACGGTATTAGCGCCTCACACCGGATTTGAAGTCCGGGAGCCCCACCAGTGAGCTGCGCACTTCCGTAAGTGGGCTATAATATAGCGATGGTTGCTTTTGTCAACCTTTTAGTCCGGCCTGATCCACCAGGAAGTTCAGGTTCAAAGGAAACGGCATGATCGACGAGAACCGACTGACCGGGACGTTTCGGTTTCTGGTGTCGATCGACAGCGTCTCGCGGCAAGAAGGACTGCTGGCGCGGAAGCTGGCACAGGCGCTCGGGAACTTGGGGGCCGAGACCCGCATCGACGACGCCGGGGGCAAGGTCGGCGGTGATACGGGCAACCTCATCGCCAAGTTGGCGGGCAATACCCCGGCCCCGCCGCTTTTGTTGAGCGCGCACATGGACACGGTCGAACCCGGAAAGGGGGTCACCGCCGTCCTGCGCAACGGTGTGTTCACCAGCGACGGGACCACGATCCTCGGCGCCGACGACAAGAGCGCCATCGCCATTCTCCTGGAAACGCTGCAGGTACTCAAAGAGGACCGGCTGGCCCACGGTCCCCTGGAACTCGTCTTTACCATCTGCGAGGAGGTCGGGCTACTCGGAGCCAAGCATCTCGATGTCGACCTCCTGACCGCCGCTTACGGCTATGTGCTGGATGCCACGGACACCAGTGCCATCATCACCCGCGCACCGGCGGCCAACCATATCGAACTGGTGGTGCACGGCAAGGCCGCCCATGCCGGGGCCGCACCCGAAAAAGGGATCAACGCCATCTGGCTGGCCGGTCAGGCCATCGCCGGGTTGTCGTTGGGGCGCATCGATCGCGAGACCACCTGCAACATCGGCGTCATCGAGGGCGGTGTGGCCACGAACATCGTGCCGGACAAGGTGACCGTCAAAGGCGAGGTGCGGAGCCACGATTCCAGAAAGCTGCAGGCCGTCACCGACACGATCGTCTCCGCCTTTCA
>JBFYWB010000117.1:0-6654 GCA_041299015.1 Deltaproteobacteria bacterium | reverse complement strand
TGATTCGCCAGCATCGTGGTCGTGCGGTGTGCACTCGGTACTGGAGAGCCGTCCGCAATGTGAATTTGAAATCATGTTAACGTCAACCACTAATCCCGGTCAGAACAATCTGTTCCTGGTGGTGAAGCTGCACAGCAGGAAGGGGCACTCCATTTCAAGCTGGTCAAATTTTCAATGGAGGGCTTTAAAATGAAATGCCAGAAATGTCATTTTGAGAATCGTGAAGGGGTGAAGTTTTGTGAAGAATGTGGAGCCAAGTTTGAGTTCGAATGTCCTGTCTGCAAAGCCAGTATTCCGCTTGGAAGAAAATTTTGCGGTGAGTGCGGTCACAACTTTAAGGAACCTGTCGAAACATCTCATAAAGATTTAACCTTTGACGAAAAATTTTCTGAAGCTGTGGCCTGGGGGCTTGCTGGCCGGTCTCCGTTCGACGGCGGCAAGGCTATCAAGCTCAAGGAAAACAATAAACGATTGCGGTTGCTCACAGATAATGAAATCAAAACCCTGCTGGCCGAATGCACCGATCATTTGAAACCCATTGTCTCCTGTGCTATTCTGACCGGCATGCGCCGTGGTGAAATCTTATCCTTGAAGTGGGACCAAATGCGGAACGGTTTCATTTACCTGAGCAAGACCAAGACCAACGAGGCGCGGCAGATTCCCGTTTCGGATTCATTAGAGGCCGTATTCCGTGAGATCAGAAGTAAGCAGGGCTTGCGGGTCGGAGTATGTTTTCACGTTTAGGGTTGAGGCTATACAGGACAATTTCAAGAAATCATTCAATTCGGCCGTGAAACGGGCGGGCCTGGTGGACTTCCATTTTCACGATCTGCGGCACACGTTCGCAAGCCAGGTGCTATTGAACGGCGGGACTCTAAATGATGTGCAGGAGCTACTCGGCCATATGACCATGACCATGACCATGACCCTACGATACAGCCACCTGACCCAGGAGCACAAACGGCAGGCCGTCAACCTGCTGGGGAAGCTATCGGCGTTTTCCGTAGGCACATTTAGGCACAAAAACAAAGCCGCCGGAAAACGTTCCAGCGGCTAAGTTATTGTTTTAATTGGTCGGGGCGATTGGATTTGAACCAACGACCCCTTGAACCCCATTCAAGTGCGCTACCAGTCTGCGCCACGCCCCGACACGGAGGCCTTTCTAACACCCGGCGACATGCATGTCAAGGAAGGATGGACAGATGCGCGCCTTGATACGGACCGGCGCATACCGACGGCGGTCGAGGCTGCGTAAGCCGCGCCGGCTGCGTCCGGGTTCACTGATCGGCATTGCCGCCCCGGCCAGCCCATTTAACCGCGAATCCTTTGAACGGGGCATACGGTTATTGCGGGGCATGGGGTTTGAGACGGTTATTCCTGAGGGCATCTGGACCTCCCGGGGGTATCTCGCCGGGCCGGACGAGCATCGCGCCGCGCTGTTGCAGCATCTCTTCGAGGATGAGCGGGTCGACGCCGTCCTATGCGCTCGCGGCGGCTATGGGTCGCTGCGGATCCTGCCGCTTCTGGATTACGATCGGATCGCCGCTCATCCGAAAATTTTCATCGGCTTCAGCGATGCAACCGCCTTGCTGTCGACGATCACTTGTCGTTGCGGGTTCGCCGCTTTTCATGGGCCGGTGGTCACCAGTTTGGCGGACGCCTCGGCCAGCACTCGCACGAGCTTTCTGACGGCCATCACCTGCGACGGGCCGTTGACCATCAAGCCTCCCGCTGCGGTGGTCTTGCGATCGGGGCGAGCCGCCGGGGTCGTGTGCGGCGGAAACCTGACGACCCTGTGCCATCTGCTGGGCACCCCTTTTCAGCCCTCCTTCCGCAACCGCATCTTGTTCTTGGAAGACCGTGGAGAGGCGGTCTATCGCATCGACCGCATGCTGACCCAATTGAAGCTGGCCGGTTGCCTGGAGGGCATCCGCGGCCTGATTCTGGGAAGTTTCAGCGACTGCGGCTCCGACCCGGAACTCTTCGAAATTGTTGGCGATCGCTTTTCTGATGCGTCTGTTCCCATCCTGGCCGGCGTGCCGGCCGGGCACGCGGAACCGAACCTCATACTGCCGCTGGGCATCAAAGCCGTGCTGGATGCCGATCGGCATTCGCTCAGCTTCGAGTGCGCGACCAAAGGGTAGGGAAGGGATGCCTAAAATTGAAAAAGCGACAACCCCGACTCTCTCCGCTTCGACCCCCAGCCAACGCCATGCCCGAAGTTGACCGACTCATGCGGCAGGCGCTGACCGGTGGCGTGTTCCCGGGTGCGGTGCTGCTCGTTGCCCGCGGCGGAGAGGTGCTGGTGCACGCCGCCTATGGATCCGCGAATCTTTATAACCATCAGCCGGTGACCCCTGCTACGGTTTTCGATCTGGCTTCGTTGACCAAACCGCTGGCCACCACCCTGGCGATCATGCTGCTCTGCCAGCAGGGCCGGCTCGACCCGGACGAGCGTCTGGCAGGGGTGCTGCCCGCTGCCGCTCGCAGTGACAAGCGCCACATCACGATCGCTCAGCTGCTCGCGCACACTTCCGGTCTGCCGGACTACCGACCCTACTACCGTCAAGTGGCGCTGCTGCCAGAATCCGAGCGCCGGTTGCGCCTGCGCCAGTTCCTGTTGGATGAGCCCCTGTTGCATCCGCCGGGCGCAAAAGTTTTATACAGCGATTTGGATTTCATGCTGTTGGAATGGGTCGTGGAAGCCGCCGCCGACCAGCGGCTCGATCGCTTTCTGGCGCAGCAGGTCTACACGCCTTTGCAGGCGACCCACCTTTTTTTCATCGACCGCCAGCGCCCGGCGCCGCCGGCCGCATACGCCGCCACTGAACAGTGCGCCTGGCGGGGACGTCTGATAGAGGCCGAGGTTCATGATGAAAACGCCCATGCCCTGGGTGGTGTCGCCGGCCACGCCGGGCTCTTCGGAACGGCTGCCGCCATTCACACCATCCTGGCGGAGTTGTTGGCGGCCTATCACGGGCAGCCTGCGGCGCAATTGTTTCGATCGGACGTCGTCCGTCGGTTTTGGCAGCCCGTGCCCGGTGCCGGCAAGGCCCTCGGTTTCGACCTGCCGTCGACCGACCATCCCAGCTGCGGCTGCTTTTTCCCCTCGGACAGCATCGGGCACCTGGGGTTCACCGGTACCTCGTTCTGGATTCACCGCATCCAACAGCTATCGGTGGTTCTGCTTACCAATCGAGTGCATCCCTCCCGGGACAACATCGCTATCCGGCAGTTCCGGCCCCAGATCCATGACGCCCTTATGTCGACGCTGCTGATTTAGGCCTGATACGGCTCGCAAGCCGCGGTGGTTGTTTCTTTTTGCTTGTGCTCCAGGCTCCGTTTTGGTACTTATTAAAAGATAATTCATCAAAAGCGGCGTGGTACTAACCAGCTGCGCAACATCGGCCTTTTCAAGCGTTGCTGTTCAGTTCGGTGATATCCGTGCGCTCGAATTCCTCACCGCGCGGGCATGCAGGCAGCCGCCCCCTGTGCCAAGGACCGAGACATCGGCTGAAACGGAGCGAGTGGCGACGTCTTTGAGAAATGAGGTGCTATGTCTTTTTTTGACCGGCTGTTGGGAGTATTTTCAAACGATTTGGCCATTGATTTAGGGACTGCCAACACCCTGGTTTACGTCAAGGGCAAAGGCATCGTTCTGAGCGAACCGTCCGTGGTGGCCGTCAGCACCATTCCCCGAGCCAAGAGTCGGGTTCTATCGGTTGGCATCGAAGCCAAGAAAATGCTCGGCAAGACGCCGGGCAGCATCGTGGCTATCCGCCCGATGCGCGACGGGGTCATCGCCGACTTTGAAGTCACCGAAGCAATGCTGCGGCATTTCATCCACAAGGTGCACAACCGCCGGACGTTTGTTCGGCCGCGCATCATCATTGCCGTACCCTCCGGGATCACCCAGGTGGAGAAACGCGCCGTGCGCGAGTCCGCCGAATCCGCGGGCGCTCGGGAAGTTTTCCTGATCGAAGAGCCCATGGCCGCGGCGATCGGCGCGGGACTGCCGATCACGGAGCCGACCTGCAACATGGTCGTAGACATCGGCGGCGGCACTACCGAGGTGGCCGTCATATCGCTGAAGGGTATCGTCTACAGCCGTTCGGTGCGGGTGGCCGGCGACAAGATGGACGCCGCCATTATCCAGTACATCAAACGCAAGTACAATCTGCTGATCGGCGAGCGCACCGCCGAGATCATCAAGACCTCCATCGGCAACGCCTACCCGGATCCCCAAAACCTGGAAACCATCGAAGTCAAGGGCCGCGACCTGGCCTCCGGGATCCCCAAAATTCTTTCCATCGACTCGGAGGAAATTCGCGTCGCCATCTCCGAGCAGATCGACGCGATCGTAGAAACCGTTAAGATCGCGCTCGAGCAAACCCCGCCGGAGCTGTCCGCGGACATCGTCGATCGCGGGATCATTCTTACGGGCGGCGGTGCGCTTCTTAAGAACCTGGACAAATTGCTGCGGGAAGAGACCAGCCTGCCGATCACGGTAGCCGATCGGCCTCTGGAGACTGTGGCGCTGGGGTCTGGCAAAGCGCTCGACAATCTCGACCTTCTCAAGGAAATTGTTATTCATTAACCGGTCTTATGTTCTCCAAAAAGACGGTTCTGATCCTGGCCGGGATTCTGCTCATCACCGTGAATCTCATCATGCTGGCGGTCACCACCCGACGCCCGGCCGCTTCCGGACTGGGGCGGGCGATGATCGCTTTTGTCGCTCCGTTTCAGGAGCTGGCCACCCACGCTGTGAAGACCGTCCAAGATAGCTGGTGGCGCTATTTTTTTCTGGTATCCGTTGCTCGAGAGAACCAGCAGTTGTTGCAGCAGCTGGGAGAATCCCGCCAGAAAATCATCCAGCAGAGCGAGCTGGAGCTGGAAAACCAGCGCTTGCGGGAACTTCTCAGCTTTAAACGCTCGCTGCCGGCCCCCGCCATTGCGGCCGAGATCATCGGCAAGGATCCGTCTGCCTGGTTCAAGACCGTCCTCATCGACAAGGGCAGCACGGACGGCTTGCGGCGCGGCATGCCGGCGGTGAGCGCGCAGGGCGTGGTGGGGCAGATCATTGAGGTCACCGGTCGCCAATCCCGGCTGATGCTGATCATCGATCGTAACAGCGGCGCCGATGCTCTGGTTCAGCGCACACGGGCGCGAGGGGTTGTCAAAGGGACCTCGCAGAACGAGTGCTATCTGGACTATGTCCTGTATGCCGACGATGTGCGGGTGGGAGACCTGGTCGTCTCTTCCGGCTACGACGGGGTGTATCCCAAGGGGTTGTTGATCGGCACGGTGACGGCCGTCGATTTCAAGGGCGGCGATTTTTTCAAGGATGTGCAGATTACTCCGGCGGTGGATTTCGACAAGCTTGAGGAGGTCTTGGTCATTCTGGAGTCGCCGCCGACCCCCGCGACGGTGCATTGATGAATTATTTCATCTATACCACCTGCGGGCTTTTCATGGTCATCTGCCAGACGACGGTCATTCCACGATTAGCGTTCGTCGGCTATTTCTTCGACCTGGTACTGCCTGTTGTAATCTATCTCGCCGCGTTTCGACCGCTGCATGAGGCCCTGCCCTTTACCGTGTTTCTGGGCGCAGTGATGGACAATTTGTCGGGGGGGCCCTTCGGCCTCTATCTGACATCGTATGTTTGGTTGTTTATTGTGGTGCGAGCAGCGGCTACGATAGTACGGGCCGAAAATCCGATCATGATCGTATCGATCCTCATCGGGGCCGTGGCGGCTCAAAACGCTTTGTTTTTTGCGGTCCTCGGCACGTCGGGCCAGGGATATTCCTCCGAGAGTTTCGCCGTGCGGATCGCCATCGAGCAGATCGGTTGGGTATTGCTGATCGGACCGTTTTTAGCATGGGGCATCCGCACGGCTCACCGCTACTCATCGCAGCGAAGCAAAAAGACAACAGTCGGACCGCCGTCGGACGGACCTTGACTCCGAACTTGCCGCGATGCGGCCGGCTATAAAGTGAACAATGGAGCAATTTTTCAAAAAAGAAGAACCGGACGGATACAAACCGCGGATCGTCGGGGTCATGCTGACGGTGCTGGCTCTGTTCGGCGTGCTCCTGCTGCGGTTGATTTATCTGCAGATTGTCATGGGAGAAGAGTATTACAGGTTATCCATGAACAACAGCATTCGGTTGCAGACGGTGGATCCGCCGCGCGGATTGATCCTGGACCGTTACGGCACCCGGCTTGCCGAGAACCGGCCTTCCTTCGACGTGAACTTCACCCCGAAAGACGCCGGGGATGCCGGGCGGGTGCTCAATGAGCTATCTTTGTACCTGCAATCGCCGGCCGAGGAGTTGCTGGCGAAGGTCAAACACAGCCGGGGGTTGGCAGCGTTTAAACCGGTGCTCCTGAAACAGGATATCGGTCGAGACGTGTTGGCCGCCCTCGAAGCCCGACGAGTGGATCTGCCGGGGGTGTCGGTCCAGGTGCGCCTGCGTCGAAACTACCTTCAAGCGATGAACGCGTCCCATGTGATCGGCTACCTCGGAGAGATCAGTCTGGAAGAGCTCAAAAGCGGCGACCACCCGGGCCTGCGCAGCGGAGACGCCATCGGGAAATTCGGCGTGGAACGAACCTTTGACGATTATCTGCGGGGCGAACCTGGCGGTCGG
>JBFYWB010000119.1:0-24841 GCA_041299015.1 Deltaproteobacteria bacterium | reverse complement strand
CGGCGTTCAGGGCCGCGGCGGGCGTGTTGTTGGTTTCGCTGAGGTGGGCCAGGATGACGTGGTCGAGGCCGGCATGGGCGACCTCGCTCAACAATTGCCGGGAATCGTCGTTGGAGAGGTGCCCCAAGCGGCTCTGAATGCGCTGTTTCAAGGGCCAGGGGTAGGGGCCGTCGATCAGCATGCGGCTGTCGTGATTGGCTTCCAGGATCAAGGCCCGGCAGCCCTTGAGGTGGTCAGTGACCATTGCGGTTGCCACACCCAAATCGGTTGCCAGGCCGATCTTGATGCCGTTGGCGTGAACGGTGAATCCGGCCGGGTCCCTTGCATCGTGGGACAGCGAAAACGGTCGGAAGTCGAGGGAGTCGATTTGAAACCCGCGGCCGCAGTCGAAGGTCTCGATGCGGTAGACCCGGCCGATACGCGCGGCCGCGCCGGCGGTTTTGCGACTGAGGTAGACCGGCAGGCGGTAGCGCCGGGACAGCACGCCGACGCCGCTGATGTGATCGGCGTGCTCGTGCGAGACGATAATGGCCTGCAGCCGGTCCGCCGCCAAACCGCGCGAACTGAGGCGGCGTTCGATCTCGACCCCGGAGAGTCCCGCATCGATCAGCACGGCGGTGCGGCCGTCGGAGACGTAGACGGCGTTCCCCTTGCTGCCGCTGGCCAGCACACAGACGGCCAGTTTGACAGCGGGGTGCGGGGCGGCGGCCTTGGTCGAGGGCGTATCTGCGTACATATGATCTACCGATTATTTTCCGGTGTGTCCGAACCCGCCGCAGTTGCGGTCGGTTTCTTCGAGCGATTCGACGACCGTGACCCGAACCTGACAAACCGGGTGGATGATCATCTGGGCCACCCGGTCGCCGCGGCGGAAGGTATAGGGAGACTTGCCGAAGTTGATGGCGGCGATCTGGATTTCGCCGCGGTAGTCGGCGTCGATGGTGCCGGGGGCATTGACCAAACCGATGCCGTGCCTGACCGCCAGTCCGCTGCGCGGCCGGATCTGGGCTTCGTACCCCGGCGGCAGGGCCATCGCCAGGCCGGTGGGCAGCAGGGTGATCTCGCCGGGGGCGAGCACCAGCGACGTGTCAAGAGCGACGGCCAGGTCCATGCCGGCGGAACCGGGCGTCATGTACCGCGGCAGGGGGATGTCGGCGTCCTGACGGGGGCGAAGGCGGCGGAACCTGATTTCCGGGCGGTCGTTCATCGCATCAGGTCAATGCGTCGTTGAAAGCGTGGCGATTCATTTCAGCTCAGCAGCAACTCTTCGAATGACGCGTTCCCGTTCAGCGGACCGAGTGCGGTCAAGGCCAGACGGTCTTTTTGGAATAATTCCGCGGCGAGATCGGCGATGTCTGTGCCTGTCACCGCCTCGATCTGGTCGATAATTTCCTGAAGCGGCACGCTGCGGCCGAAGTTGATCTCATTTTGCGCCAAGCGAACCATCTGATTGTCGACGCTTTCCGAAGCCAACAAAAGGTTGCCCTTGGTATAGTTCTTGGCGTCGTTCAGTTCGGCGGCCTCGACCGGGTGCTTCCGGAGCGTGCGCACTTCTTCCATGATCAACCCGAGGGTTTCG
This sequence comes from Deltaproteobacteria bacterium, assembly GCA_041299015.1. Classification (GTDB taxonomy): domain Bacteria; phylum Desulfobacterota; class Desulfobacteria; order Desulfobacterales; family SG8-13; genus JARFQH01. The sequence continues at coordinate 23,262 of JBFYWB010000119.1, read as the reverse complement.
CGCACCTTGTCGGGCCGGACACCGGCGTAAACCCCGAACATGCCGGTGTCTTCATATGAAGAAATAAAGGAGTAGACCGCATAGGCGAGTCCATGGTGCTCCCTGATTTTCTGGAAGAGCCGCGAACTCATGTTGCCGCCGAAGATCGTGTTGAGGAGCGAAAAAGCATACCGCTTCGGGTCGGTGATCGATACCCCCCGCGTTCCCAAACAGATATGGACTTGTTCGAGTTTGCGTTGGTGCAGTTTGATCTGCGGATACCCGACCGGGGTCTCGCGTCCCGGAAAACCGGGACCAGATTTGATGACCGAAAAGGCCGGGCCGACCAGCGCAACGATTCTCTCATGGCTGACGTTGCCGGCTACCGCGACGACAATTTGGCTGGGTTGGTAGAAACGGTTGAAGAACGCTTTGATTTTCGCGGATGTAAAAACGGGAATGTTTTCCCGCGTGCCGAGAATGGAACGCCCCAGCGGATTGTCGCCCCAATAGGCGCTGCCCGCAAGAACGTGGATATATTCTTCCGGGTTGTCCTCGACCATGCCGATCTCCTGAAAGATGACCGGGCGCTCTTTGGCGACTTCTTCTTCGGCGAATTCGGAGTTCAGAAAGATATCGGTCAGAATGTCCACCATCGTTTCAAGATGTGCGTCCATGACGCGCGCATGGTAACAAGTGTTCTCGAAACTGGTGAAGGCATTGGTGTGTCCGCCGATGGCGTCGAACTCCTTGGCGATCTGAAAGGCCGTGCGTTTGCGGGTGCCCTTGAAGATCATGTGTTCGATCAGGTGGGAGAGTCCGTTTTCGGAGGCGGACTCATCCCGACCGCCCACGTTGACCCATACGCCCATGGAGACGCTGCGTACGAAGGGCATGCTCTTGGTCAGTATTCGCACGCCGTTGGGAAGGGTGGTTTTTTGGGCCGTAGACGGTTTCATCCGTTATTCCAGCACCGCTTTGTGGCTCAGGCGTATTTTGCCGTCGCGACTGATTTCAAGGACCTTGACTTTGAGCTTCTGGCCTTCCTTGACGACATCGGAGACGTTTGTGACCCGATGGTTGGCCAATTGCGAGATATGGACCAAGCCGTCCGTACCGGGGGATATCTGCACGAAGGCACCGAAATCGGTAATCTTGACCACCGTCCCTTCATAGATCGCGCCGATCTCGGGATCCATGGTGATGGCCTCGATCATTTTTTGGGCCTTTTCGCCTTCTTCCGATGAAAAGGCCGCAATTTTGACGGTCCCGGAATCATCGATCTCGATCCGCGTATTGGTTTCGTTCTGAATAGCCCGGATGACTTTACCGCCCGGGCCGATGATCTCGCGGATTTTGTCCGGGTTGATTTTGATCGTCAGCACTTTCGGTGCGTATTGGGAGATTTCCTTGCGCGATTCCTGAATGGTGGCGAGCATTTTTTCGAGGATGTGCAGGCGACCGGCCCGCGCCTGCTCCAGAGCTTGTTGCATGACGTCCCGGGACAACTCACGGATCTTGATGTCCATCTGAACGGCGGTGATGCCGTCTTTGGTTCCGGCCACCTTGAAGTCCATGTCGCCGGTGTGATCCTCGTCGCCGAGAATATCGGAGAGCACCACCACCTTGTCCGCGCCCTTCACCAGCCCCATGGCGATGCCCGCCACCGGTGCTTTGATGGGCACGCCGCCGTCCATCATGGCCAGAGTGCCGGCGCAGACGGTTCCCATGGAGGATGAACCGTTCGATTCGAGCACCTCGGAGACGATGCGGATCGTGTAGTCGAAATCTTCCTTGTTCGGCAGGACTTTTTCGAGGGCCCGGGTCGACAGCCCGCCATGTCCGATGTCCCGTCGCGATGGGCCGCCGAGACGCCGGGCCTCGCCGACGGAAAACGGCGGGAAGTTGTAGTGAAGCATGAACGGCCTGAACTCCTCGCCGCTCAGCGTTTCCACCCGCTGTTCATCCTGTCCCGATCCGAGGGTGAGCACGCCGAGAACCTGCGTTTCGCCGCGCGTGAATAAAGCACTGCCGTGCGGCCGCGGCAAGATGCCGATTTCGCAGGTTATCGGTCGGATTTCATCGAATTTTCGGCCGTCGATCCGCCGGTTGGTGTTAAGGATCAGATCGCGGCAGACGGTTTTTTGCAGCTCGCCGATGATCTCGTAAATTTCCCCGCGGCGATCCGCGTAGGCTTCGCCGAGCAAGGCGAAATAATTGTCTTTGACTTCCCGCAAGGCTTTGCTGCGCGTGGTTTTTTCGGGAATTACAACCGCGGTCTCTATTTGGCCGCGCAGTTCGGATTCGATACGGGCAACGAGCGTCGGGTCCTTCTCCAACGGCAGGAAGGGATGCTTCGGCACACCGGCGACACTCTTTAGTTTTTCCTGCAGGTCGATGATCGGCTGCATTTCGGCATGTGCGAAGTAGATGGCGTTGAGCAGGTCCTCCTCGCTGATGGTGCTCCCGCCGCCTTCCACCATGACGATGCCGGTCCTGGACCCGGCCACGATGACATTGATGTCGGAGCGCTCGAGTTCTTCGATGGTCGGATTGACCACCAGGCGGTCATCGATGCGTCCCACCCGAACACAGGCGATCGGTCCGGCGAAAGGGATCTCCGAGATTTCGAGGGCTGCGGACGCACCGATCATGGCCAGGGTGTCGGGGTCATTTTCCTGATCCATCGACAACACCATGGCGATGATTTGGGTTTCGTTGCGGTAGCCTTTCGGGAACAAGGGGCGGATGGGGCGGTCGATCAAGCGCGCCGTCAAAGTTTCCTTTTCGCTGGGGCGGCCGATTTCACGCCGGAAATAGTTGCCGGGAATGCGGCCGGCGGCGTAGATCTTTTCCTGATACTCGACCGTCAAGGGCAAAAAATCGACCTGCCTCTCCTCCGGGGTCGCAACGACCGTCACCAGGACGGTCGTCTCGCCGTATCGAACCAACACGGCACCGGAAGCTTGTTTGGCGACCTTGCCGGTCTGAATGGTGAGTGTTTTGGCCCCGAGTTGGGCATCATATGATATTTCCATTTTGATCTCCTAAAAAATAAACGACTTACCCTTCAGCAATCGCTCGGAAAGTCGCTCACAAAGGCGAATTCTTCGCAGACGGCGGGTAAAGGGAGTTAGATCTCACCGTCCGGCCAACACCGCATCTCTTGTGGGTGCGGTCAAGGGCGCCGCTTGGTTTCAGCGCTTCAAACCGAGGGTTTCGATAATGGCGCGGTATCTGTTGACGTCCTTGTTCTTGACGTAGTTCAGGAGCCGGCGACGTCGACCGACCAGCATCAGCAATCCTCTCCGGGAATGGTGATCTTTCTTGTGAAGTTTGAGATGCTCGGTCAGGTAGGAAATTCGGTGGGTCAATAGCCCGACCTGGACTTCGGGCGATCCGGTGTCTCCTTCGTGTAATTTGAACCTGTCGATCAGTTTCTTTTTCGCTTCGGTTGAGAAGACCACTTTCTTTACTCCTCCTTAGGTTAAATGGTGGCTGCGCCCGAATCCATTGGCAGTGATTATCGCCGTCAACCTCCCGTAGGGCGACCGTTCTGCTTTCAGCCGGCTGGGTGACTGAAAACACAGACGTAGCGCAACGTTTCACCGTCTCCGGGATACCTCAAAATCGCCAAGAGGTTCCGATCTGAATCGAGGATCTTGACCAAGTCCGCCGCCCCTTTGACTGAACCCTCGGCGAGGTCGTTTTTTCGGATCACTCTGCCATGTTTTACATGGTGAGTCAAAGATTTGTTCGCCACGATGGCCGGAATGTCGGGCAGGGCGTCAGCCATCGAAATCATCCGGGTGGAGATCCGGTTTTGCTCCGCCAGGATCTCTATGTCGGTTAGGGTCAGCGCATCGGCAACCTCGAACCGTCCGCTTGTGATCCGCCGGAGTTCTTTGAGGTGTCCTCCGCACCCCAGCCGGCTGCCGATATCCGCACAGAGCGTGCGGATGTATGTCCCGGCCGAGCAGTTGACCTCGAGGCGGACAAACGGCAACTCGATCTGCTGAACGCGGATGGCCTCGATGTCGACCCGGCGCCGGGGTTTCTGGACGAGTCGTCCCTGGCGCGCGTACCGATAGAGCGGGACCCCGCACAGCTTCAGGGCGGAAAACGCCGGCGGTTGTTGCCAGTAAGCACCTTCGAACTGCCTGACGACCTCCTCTATTCGGTCGGTGGTGAACGTCACCGGCGCATTTGACGATATCACCCTGCCGGTGGCGTCCTGAGTGTCGGTCACAACCCCCAGGTGCAAAACCGCCCGGTATTTTTTAGGGCCGTGCAAAAAAAATTGCGCCAATCGAGTGGCCTGATTGATACAGCATACCAGCACACCGGTGGCGAAGGGGTCGAGCGTACCGGCGTGACCGACTTTGCCTGCCCCGAGGATTCGTTTGACGGTTGCAACCACCTTGGCCGAGGACCTGTCCCGGGGCTTGTCCAGAACGATGATACCGCTGGTTTCCGCACCATCCATAATGTTCGGCCGGCGTCGGCCTAAAGGGCCTCCGCCAGTCGGGCAATTTGGGTTTTGACCTCCAAAAGCGGCGCTTCGATCCTGAACCCGGCGGCACTTTGATGCCCGCCGCCACCGAAAGACACGGCAACCGCGGCGACATCGAAGGAACCATCCGAGCGCAGGCTGACGTGATACCGCTGGCGTTTCGAGACCGCACCGTTTCCGTTTTGCAGCTCTTGAATCAATGCGGCGACCCTTACAGCTTCGATTCTGCGGGCATAGTTTATCAGGCCGTCGGCATCCTCGGGCTGTGTTCCGGTTTGACGAAGCATTTTGCGGGTTACGGTCATGATCGAGAGCTTGCCGTTGCCGGTGATTTCAATCGAATCCAACGCCAGGTTCAACAGCTTGATGCGACCGAGGGAATAGGTTCCGTATACGTGACGGGCGACTTCGTGCGGTTTCACGCCCAAATCCACCATTTTAAGACAAACGGCAAAAGCGTTCCGGTTGGTGTTCGCGAAACGGAACGATCCGGTGTCGGTCAATATTCCCGTGTATATCAGTGTGGCGATTTCTTTTTCGATCGGTGTCTTCATCGCCACCAAAAGATGGTAGACCAGCTCAGCCGTGGCACAGGCCGTCGGATCGACGCAGCGGACCGTGCCGAAACCGGTGTTGGTGATATGGTGGTCGATGTTGACGACGACCGGAATCTTGCCTATCAGGGCAGCGGCCGGTCCGACACGCTCAAGGTCGCCGCAGTCCAGGATCACGGCCGTGTCGAATGCCTCCGCCGCGTTGATTGTGGCTGTGATGCGCCCAACCGACGGCAGGAAGCGGTATACGGCCGGAATCGGGCTGGCGTTAAAAAACGTGACGTCTTTTTGCTGTTTTTCCAGTGCCGACCCGACGGCCAACAGCGAACTGACGGCATCACCATCCGGATTTTCATGGGACGTCACCAAGACGCGCCGGCTTTCGGTTAAGGCCCGGAGAATCGGTTCCTTCATGATTTCGTGCTTAGGGATCGGAGAAGTTTTTCGATATGGGCCCCGTGGTCGAAAGAAGTATCATAATAGAATTCGAGATCCGGCATGTAGCGCAGATCGAGTTGGCGGGCCAGGGTTATTTTGACGAAACCGAGCGCACTCTTGAAGCCCTGCTGCACAGCCGCGATCTTTTCGGGTCCGCCCGGGTTGGCAAAATAGATCCGAGCGATCCGCAGGTCGCGGGTCATTTTGACATCGGTTATCGTCGTCAGCTCGAGACGCGGGTCTTTGATTTCCTTGAGCAGGATGTCGGACAGCGTCTGCTGGATCAGACCCCCGACACGATCGGCACGCGAATAGGGCATCATAGGGTGATAATCTCCATTTCGGAATCGATGACCTCCGCCAGGCCCACCTCATCGATCAGGTTAAGAATCTTGTCGATCTTGGAATTGATCACCTGGGGGTCGTTGCCAACGAGCGCGAATCCGATCTCGGCCCGCTGATGCATGTCGTTGGCCCCCGTTTCGGCGGCCGAAACATTGAATTTGTTGCGCACCTGCCCGATAATCGATTTGACGACGCTGCGTTTTGCTTTCAAAGAACGGCAGTCGTGCAGCCTGAAGGTGACAATTCCAATCCCCACGACCATCTGCGGCTCTCTTGGCTTACCGAGCGCTTCACCCGGCGATCTCTTCGGTCGAGAAATCGCCGGTTTACACTTCCGGTTTGATTTCTTCCAGGTAGTAGCATTCCAAAACGTCGCCGACTTTTATGTCGTTGAAATTCTCGACGCCGACCCCGCATTCATATCCGCTCATCACTTCCTTGACGTCGTCCTTAAAGCGCCGCAGGGAAGAATTTTTGCCTTGGTATTGGACAATCCCGTCCCGCAGGACCCGCAGGAGCCGGCCGCGCTCGATTTTGCCTTCCGTTACGTAGCATCCGGCAATGGTTCCGATCTTCGGCACATGAAAGGTATCGCGAACCTCGGCCCTTCCCAGAACCCGTTCTTCGAATGTCGATGACATCATGCCGGCGATGGCGTTCTTGACATCATTGATCACGTCGTAGATCACATTGTAAAATCGCATGTCCACGCCTTCTTCGTTGGCCATCACCTGAACCTTGGTCGAGGGGCGGACGTTGAAACCGATAATGATGGCACTGGAGACCGATGCCAGTGAAACATCCGATTCGGTGATGGTTCCGGTGGCAGAGTGGACAATGTTGATTTTGACTTCCTCATTGGTCAGCTTGACCAACGAATCGGCCAAGGCTTCGATCGAGCCGTGAACGTCGGCCTTGAGGACTATGTTCAAGTCCTTGACCTCACCCTGCTGCATTTTTTCGAAGAGCTTCTCGAGGCTCAGACGGCCGGTTTTGGCCAACTCCTTGGAACGGTGTTTCTGGATGCGGTGTTCGCTGATCTGCTTGGCATTCTTCTCGTCCGCCACCGCGATCAACTCGTCGCCGGCCATGGGAACGCCGGCGAGGCCGATGACCTCTACCGGGATCGACGGGCCGGCTGTGTCGACCATCTGGCCTCTGTCGTTGAGCATGGCCCGCACCTTGCCGTAATAAACCCCGCAGACGACGGCATCCCCCGTATGCAGGGTTCCTTCCTGGACCAGTACGGTGGCGATCGCTCCGCGGCCCGGATCGATCTTCGATTCCACCACGTGCCCGTAGGCCCGTTTGGCCGGATCGGCTTTCAATTCCAGGACCTCGGCCTGCAGCAAAATCAAATCGAGCAGGTCGTCGATGCCGATGTTCTGCTTGGCGGAGACTTTGACGAAAATGGTGTCGCCGCCCCATTCCTCGGGAGTCAGCCCCTGTTCGGCGAGTTCCCGATAGACACGGTCCGTATTGGCATTGTCCTTGTCGATTTTATTAACGGCCACGATGATCGGAACCTTGGCGGCCCTGGCATGGTTGATGGCCTCGATCGTCTGCGGCATGACCCCGTCATCGGCGGCGACCACCAGCACGACGATGTCGGTAACCTGCGCCCCCCTGGCCCGCATGGCGGTGAAGGCTTCATGTCCCGGGGTGTCGAGGAAGGCAATCTTGCCTTTGTCGGTGGTGACGTGATAAGCGCCGATATGCTGCGTGATGCCGCCGGCTTCGATTTCCGTGATCCGTGTTTTCCGGATGACGTCAAGCAAAGATGTCTTTCCGTGATCGACATGCCCCATTATCGTGACCACCGGTGATCGTTCGATCAGCTTGGTGGGATCGTCTGCTTCGATCTTCAAGAACGTTTCTTCCTCGAAAGCGGCCAGTTCGACTTCATAGCCAAACTCTGCGGCCACAAGGCTGGCCGTATCAAAATCGATGGTTTGATTCACCGTGGTCATGATACCCAAGCCCATCAGGGTCCGGATCATTTCACCGGCCTTTACGCCCATGCGTTTGGCCAGATCGGAAAGAACGACGGCCTCATCTATCCTGACGCGCCGTTTGATGGCTTTGGCGGTGGTGATCTGGGTTTTCTGAGCCGGGGCGGCCGCTTTGGCCTTGCCGGCTTTTTTACCCTTACGCAGGCGCTGACGGTCACCGTAGAGTTCTGCGCCCTCGACGACCTCTTTCTTTCGAAACGAAATTTTCTTCTTGAAGAATTTATTGTCCGCTTCGGGTTCCTCGACCTGCCGTTTCTTCTTCTTTTTCCTGGCTTCTTTGGTCGCGTCGTCCCCGGGCGCTCCGCTCGATGGCGGCTTGGGCCGCAGGGCGACGATTTTTTCCGCCGGTCGCGCCGGGGCTTTGCCCTTGAGCGGTTCGGCGACCGGTTCTTTTGCAACGGGGGCAGCCGGCATGCGGATGATCTTAGCCGCCGGTTCTTTTTTCTTCGTCTTTCTGAGGGCCTGTTTGGACTTTAGGTCGAGGGCCGGTTCTGCGGGGGGTGATTCCGGTGCAGGCGTTTCGACCGCGGCGGACGTTTCCGGTTCGACGACTTCCGCGGCTTCTTTTTCCGTTTCGACTTTGGCTTCGAACAAGGTTTCCGCCATGACCGACGGCGGCGTTTCGGCCGTTGCCGGTTCCTCGACCGCCGGCGGTGCCACAGGCGCGTCTGCTGCTGCTGCCTCCGCTTCGGCCGCGACCGGTTCCTCGGTTGCCGCCTCTTCCGCGGTTTCGATTGGCGGCGGCACTTCCACCAAAACTGTTTTTTTGCGGCGTCGAATGACCGTCGCTTTGACCCGCGTTTCGACGACGGATTCGGATATTTGTCCGAAGAGACCGGCCTTGATTCGCGCCACCGTCTCGTCTTCGAGGGCACTCATGTGGCTCTTGATCTCGACGTCGATGTCCATGTCCTTGATCTTGTCGATCAGGCTTTTGTTGGTCATGTTCAGATCCCTGGCAAGTTCATATAACCTGATCTTTGCCATCAATCCCCCTAAAATCACGGTTATGCGAGCGGCCCTGCGGCGACGGCTCGACGGCGTTCAGGCCGAATCGGTCGGCGGATCGCCGGCAGTCCGGAGCCGTTGCCGATGTCATTCATTTCCATTCGGGTCACCGGCGGCGGCCGGTTCTATCGGTTCGGCCGGTTCGCCTGCCATCGCGAGGGTTTCCTCGCCGCCGGTGTCTTCTTCTTCTGCTTCGGATTCATTCGTATCGGTTTCAGTCTGTATAGCCTGTTTTGAAGCGGCGATCAATTTCTTTGCAATTTCTTCCCCGATACCTTTGACCAGGATCAGGTCTTCCACGGTGGCCTTGCTGATTTCTTCGGCAGAGAAAAACCCTTTTTCATAAAGGGCGTCGGCCAGGCTGATGCCGATGCCGGGCAGGGCGAGCAAAGAATCATAGCCGCTACGCATGGCGTCGCTGTATTTCGTTTCGCTCTTGACGTCCAGGTGCCATCCGGCCAGCCTGGAAGCCAGACGGACATTTTGACCACGCTTGCCGATAGCGATCGAAAGAAATTCATCCGGAACGATGACCTCCATGGTGCGGTTGGCCTCATCGATGATAACGCGCGAGATCTCTGCCGGGGCCAGAGCATTGCATACATATCGGGCAGGGTCAACGTGCCACGAAATGATGTCGATCTTTTCTCCCCGCAATTCCTGGACGACGTTTTGCACGCGGCTTCCCTTCATTCCGACGCAGGCACCCACCGGATCGATGTCGGCATTGCTGGAGGCGACGGCGATCTTGGCCCGCACACCGGGCTCGCGGGCTGCGCCCATGATTTTGACGATACCTTCGCTGATTTCCGGGACCTCCATTCTGAAAAGATGGATCAGGAAATCGACATGGGTGCGCGACAAGACAATCTGTGGTCCGCGACTCTCGTGCAGAACCTCTAAAATCAACGCACGAATCCGGTCGCCGCGACGGTACCCCTCCTTGGGGACCTGTTCGCGAACCGGCACAATGCCTTCCGTCTGCCCCAGATTGACGATGATATCGCCCCGGTCGATGCGCTGGACGATCCCGTTGATGATGTCGCCCTTGCGGTCGATGAAACTGGTGAAGACCGCATCTTTTTCGGCATCCTTTATCTTTTGAATGATGACCTGCTTGGCAGACTGGGCCGCAATCCGTCCGAAAGTCGAGGTGTCCATTTTGGTTCCGAGGCTGTCACCGATTTCACATTCCGGGTCGAGTTTACGACCCTCTTCAAGGCTGATCTCCAGGGCCGGCTCCGTGATGACCTCGGCGACCTCCTTGAATTGAAACACCTCGATTTCCCCGATTTCTTCGTTGTACTGGACTTCGAGTTCCATTTTGTTACCGAATTTTTTGCGGGCGGCTGATTTCAAAGCTTCCTCGAGGGCCTTGATGAGGACTTCGCGCGAAATCCCCTTGTCTTTGCTCACCTGTTCAACAACCCGTTTAATATCTGACATTTGCATCGCTAATCTCCGTGATTGATCAGTCGAGCCCTTTTTACAACGCTGTGGGGTATGGCGACTGTTTTCGCATCAATCGTTAGGTTGACCCGTCCGTCTGAAAAACCCGCTAAAACGCCGGTGAAATTTTTCCGGCCGTCGATTGGCCGCGATGTCTGAACTCTTACCTTGCACCCTTTGAAACGCTCGAAATCTTCCAACTTTCCGAGCGGTCTCTCGGGACCCGGGGAGGACACCTCGAGACTGTACATGCCGACCTCCTCCAGGCTCACATCCAGGATATCGGTGAGCTGACGGCTGACGGCAACACAGTCGTCCATCGTTATGCCGCCGGGCTTGTCGATGAAGAGCCGCAAAACCCTGCCGGTGGCTTCCGAATGAAACTCAACCAAGACCAGTTCGATACCTTCCGATTCACACAGCGGCTCGGCGATGGCGAAAACATGTCGGGCGATCTGCTCCAAACGGGTTTCCACGGTCGGAGCGACCGATGGCCGAGCGCTCCGGACCTTATGTCGGCGCTGTTGCTTTTTCACCTTTTCCGTATGGCCCTTAAAACGCAAAAAACGGGCATCCGCCCGTTTCTTCAAGTCCGAGTGCGTCTTTGAGAGTGTTAATATGAACGATTCATTATATTAACCTTTAAGAAGACAACGAACCACTCATTCTGGTTCTACCCTCACTCAGCCTTTTACGAAGGAAAGGCGGAGAAGAAATTGGAGCGGGCAACGAGATTCGAACTCGCGACACCAAGCTTGGGAAGCTTGTACTCTACCAACTGAGCTATGCCCGCTCACGGCACACTTTAATTAGGATACATTTGATTCTTTGTCAATAATTTTCGTCGATTATTTTTGAAGCGCCTGGACTATTTCGAGGGCCTTTGGTAGGATATGGACAAATGCCTACCGATCGGTCGTCTCTTGGGAGCGCCGGTATGGCTTTGCCCCACCAGTTGCACGGACGCCTCACCGCGAAGACGGGCGGAAAAATGGAGGAAAAACCCAAAAACCGGGTCTATTTCACCGATCAGATGGTCTTGATCGGTTGCGGCATCGCAGCCGTTTATTGGCTGCTGGATTCGATCGTTGCCATTTTTATGTCGACCGAAGGCCCTGTTCTGCATCGGATTCTCGGGGCGGACATGCGGGATATCTGGACGCGGCTGATCGTTTTGTGCCTGTTTGTCATATTCGGCTCCCATGCCCAGTATACCATTAACGAACGGCGTGAAGTGGCCAAAAAACTGGAAAGGGACCGCCTTACCCGCGAGCGCTTTCAGCGGCTGCTTTCCCCTGACCTGGCCGAAATGGTGGTGTCGGGCCAGCTCATGGTCGAAAAGGGGGGCGTCTCAAGAGTGGCGACCGTCATGTTCGTCGACATCCGCGGGTTTACCGCAATGAGCGAGAGCACCCCGCCCGGCGAGGTGCTCCAGATGCTCAACGAGTACTTCGAGATGGTGGTGGCGGTGGTGTTCCGCTACGAGGGGACGGTCGACAAATTCATGGGTGACGAAATCATGGTGATCTGGGGCGCTCCGGTTGCGCACAGCGACGATCCGGCACGGGCGGTGCGCGCAGCGCTCGCGATTGAGGACGAACTGCAAAAATTCAATCGAAACCGTCTGGCCGAGAACAAAGCGGTCATAAAAATCGGCATCGGGATCAATTCCGGCGCGCTGGTGGCCGGTTACATCGGCTCGTCCCAGACCATGAGCTACTCGGTCATCGGCGACACCGTCAATACCGCCGCCCGCTTGTGTGCCGCCGCCAAAGAAGGCCAGATCATCATCTCCGGAAACTCACGCGACTGCCTTAACAACCATTTTGAGCTGGTCGAAATCGAAGCGGTGCGGGCCAAAGGCAAGTTCAACCCCATTCGGGCCTTTACCGTCGTCAGAGAACTGCCCCTACGCCCGGAAATGACCTTCGGCCGGGAAGACGAGCGACCCCATCAGGCTCCGTTTTCGGCTGCGGCGCCGGTTTCAAAGAGCGCTTAGTGATCCGGCAAGTCCATTTTATACCGGGTGCGGATGGGGTGCAGGATGATTCTGGTTTTCGCGGCGTAAAAAAATCCTGCCGTCGGCCGGTATTTCCTTCTCAGCGGTCTTCCAGCAACTTGCGGATGCTTTCCAGTTCGTCCTTCAATTCTTTGGTGCTCAGGGGTGCCGCAGCGACGGGTTTGTCGTTTTTTTGAGTGGAAAGAAACTGCCGGGCGCCTTCGATCGTGAACTTTCTTTCGTGCAGCAGATGGCGGATTTTCAGAACCGTTTCGACATCGGTGCGGCGGTAGAGACGTTGCCCCGTGCTGGTGCGTTTGGGACGGATGCAGGAAAATTCGCTTTCCCAGAATCTGAGCACATAGGTCGGCAGCTGGGCGATCTTGCTCACTTCGCCGATTTTGAAATAGAGCTTGTCCGGCAGTTGCGTTTTTTCTTGCATTGTCATTGGTAGTGGCCGGTGTCGGCGCGCGGGTTCCAGAATCCCACTGCGTCCATTCGTGCAGGTCTGTAACGCGTGCCGTCAGCGGTATCAGGCCGGAAGAGAAGCCTTGAACTCTTCCAGCAGGTGTCCGGTTACTTTCTGATGCAGACGGGTAACCTCTTCGTCCTCAAGGGTCCGCGTCGATGAGCGGTAGACGATCCTGACAGAGAGGCTCTTGCGCCCTTCGGGAATCGGCTTGCCTTCGAAAACATCGAAGAGGTGCAGGGCTTCGATCAACTCCTCGCCCATCTGTTCGATGCGGTGGAGAATCTTGCCGGATTCCACCCGGCGGTCGATGATCAGGGTGACATCGCGGGTGACCAACGGAAATTTGGGCGTCGGCCGGTATGCCGTCCTGTCCGGGATCAGCGGCAGCAGCCGGTCGACGGCGAGCTCGAAAATATAGGCGGTTCGCTTCAGCTCGAACCTGCGCAGGACCAGGGGGTGGATTTCGCCGATCAGTCCGATTTCCCTTTCCTGGACCAGGATCCGGGCGCTGACACCGGGTCGTGTGTAGGCGCAGGCATCATCCGGCAGTTTGGCAAAGATGACTGTTTGAAGGTCCAGGTGGTGCAACAGGGATTCGACCACACCCTTCAAATCGAAAAAATCGGCCCCCACTTCACTGGCATGCCAGGAAGGCGTGAATCGGGAACCGCTCCAGAGCCCGGCCAGCATTTCGACTTCTTCCGGAAGCGCGTCGGGTTCGGTGGCGAAAAAGGTTTTGCCGATTTCGAAAAGCCTCAGGTTCTTTTCCTGCTTGGAGAGGTTGAGCTGCAGAGTTTGCAACAGACCGGGAACCAGTGAGGTCCGCATAACGGCCTGCTCTTCGGTCAACGGATTCAGAATCGCCACCGTTCGGCGACGGGGATCGTCGTTTTTGAGCCCCAGGCGGTCGCCGTCTGCGGTACCGATAAAACTGTAGGTGACGATTTCTTGAAAGCCGCAGCCGACCATAAGCTGTTTGATCCGATGGCGCGCTGTCCTCGTTTTCGAAAAAGGCCGCCCCTTGACGGGTACGGCCGGGTAGCTCAGCGGGATTTGGTCGTATCCCGAGAGTCGGGCGACCTCTTCCGTCAGGTCTTCAGGCCGGCCGACATCGACCCTGAAACTGGGCGGGGTTACCGTCAGGCAATCACTGTTTTCCGGTTGCACGTCAAATTCGATCGACTGCAGCAGAGAGGCGATCGCCGCAGCCGAGAAAGCGGTTCCCAACAGCCGGTTTGTTTGCGATACGCCGAGGCGGATGGTGGGGACATCAACCGGTTTGGGATGAGCGTCAATCAGGCCGTCGACCAGGGTTGCGCCTGAAATTTCGGCCATGAGCTTTGCCGCGCGGTTCAGAGCCGCCACCGTTTTGTGCGGATCGACGCCGCGTTCGAAGCGGAAGGACGCCTCGGTGTTCATGCCAAGCCGCTTGGCTGTCTTGCGGATACTGGACGGGTTAAAGTAGGCGCTTTCGATCAGGACGCGGGTTGTGGCCGGCTCGATCTCCGAATTGCGTCCGCCCATGACCCCGCCAATGGCTATCGGCCTCTCGGCATCGCAGATCATGAGCATATCCGCCGACAACTGCCGCTCTTTTTCATCCAGGGTCGTGAAGATCTCTCCTGCCGCGGCCGTTCGCACCACGATCCGATGACCGGCCAGACGGTCGAAATCGAAGGCGTGCAGCGGCTGACCGAGTTCCATGAGCACAAAGTTGGTGACATCAACGATGTTGTTGATGGGCCTCAGGCCGACCGACAAGAGACGGTCTTGAAGCCAGAATGGGGAAGGCCCGACCGTCACGCCGGTCAGCAGCCTGGCGGCATAGCGCGGGCAGAGGTCCGGGGCTTGGATGGTGACCGATGTGAGGTCATTGACGGCGCTGCCGGTGGCGGGTAAAAGGCAGTCCGGGTACCGCAGGGGTGTTTTCTGTATGGCCGCGATTTCACGCGCGATACCGATGAGGCTGAGGCAGTCGGGCCGATTGGGCGTCAGGTCTATGTCGATCACCGTGTCGGCCAGATCGAGGGCCGCCTTCAGCGACCGGCCCGGCGTCAGGTGACGGTCGAGTTCCATAACAACGGACCCGTCGCTTCCAAGACCCATTTCCTTTTCGCTGCAGATCATCCCCGCCGAAGCAGTGCCGCGGATGACGCTTTCCTGCAGGACCGTTCCGTCGGGCAGCACGGAACCCGGCAGGGCCACCGCTACCGCTAGATCTTTGCGGACATTCGGTGCGCCGCAGACCACAGCGATGGCGGCCGAGCCGATGTCCACTTCGCAAAGCGCGAGCATGTCGGCGTTCGGGTGGGGGAGCACGTCACGGATTCGACCGACCAACACCCGGTCGAGATAAGCATAGCGGTCCGAAACCGAATCGACTTCGAGACCGACCATGGTCAGAGCGTCCACCAAGCGATCGACGGGCATTTCGGTTGCAACATAATGCTTCAACCAGCTCAGACTGACGCGCATGCTAAAACTGCCTCAAGAAGCGGATATCATTTTCGAAATATTTTCGGATGTCGTCAATACCGTATTTGAGCATGGCGATCCGTTCGACGCCCATACCGAAGGCAAAACCGGAATACTGACCGGCCGGATAGCCGACCTTCTCGTAAAGCGCCGGGTGAACCATGCCGGAGCCGAGGATTTCAAGCCATCCGGTCTGCGAACAGACCCTGCATCCGGCTCCGCGGCACATGACGCAGAGAATATCGACTTCCGCGCTCGGCTCGGTGAACGGAAAGAAGCTGGGTCTGAAACGCAGGCTCGTGCGCTCATCGAACATCTGATGCACAAAGGTGGTGAGAACGCCCTTGAGGTCGCCGAAAGATATCTGCCGGTCGACCAGAAGCCCCTCCACCTGGTGGAACATCGGGGTGTGGGTCAGGTCCGAATCCCGGCGATAAACTTTGCCGGGTGCGATAACGGCAACCGGGGGCTGCCGTTTTTGCATGGTTCGGATCTGAACCGGCGAGGTGTGCGTTCGCAGGACGATATTGTCGGACACGTAAAAAGTGTCCTGCATGTCCCTGGCCGGGTGGTTCTTGGGGATGTTGAGGGCCTCGAAATTGTACCAGTCGCTTTCGACCTCGGGGCCTTCCACGATGTCGAATCCCAGCCGGCCAAAAATATCGCAGATTTCCTGGGTGACCCGGCTGATCGGATGAAGTCGGCCTATCGGTGCCGGTCGGCCGGGAAGGGTGACATCAATGCGCGCATCCAAGTCCGTCTGCGCGGTTTCGAGCCGCCGCTCGGCGTCCTTGAAAGCCGCGGCCAACGTTTTTTTGATCTCATTGGCCCGCTTGCCGATGTCGGCCCGTTTTTCCGGCGGCAGTTGGCTGATGCCCCGCAAAAACTGGGTCACGGCGCCTTTCCGCCCCAGATAGCGGATAGAAAGCGCCTTCACACCGGCGGCATCCGCGGTAGTGGCGAGGCTTTTCAAGGCCTCCTCTAAAATGTGTTCGAGCGATGTTTCCACAGTGGTATTGACCCGGCTGGGGGCTGCTTGACCAACAGGGCAGCCCGGAGGCCAAACCGGTTTGCCGTCGGCAGGGCGCACGTTCCTCTAAGGCAACCGTGAATGGGCACTGCTCAATTCTGCTGTGCCGCCAGTTTTGCAATCTGAGCAAAACCGTCCGGATCGGTTATGGCCAGCTCGGCCAGTACCTTGCGGTCCAGAGTGACACCGGCCCGTTTCAGCCCGTTGATGAACTTGCTGTAAGAAAGATCGTTCATCCGCGTTGCCGCGTTGATTCGGGCAATCCAGAGCTGACGAAATTCCCGCTTGCGCTGACGCCGATCGCGATAGGCATACATGAGCGCTTTATCGACTGAATCGGCAGCAGTGCGAAACAGCTTGCTGCGGCCGCCGCGAAATCCCTTGGCCAGTTTCAATACTTTTTGGCGGCGTCTTCTCGCTTTGAATCCTCTTTTAATGCGCATGTTGGTTCTCCTGAATGTATCTTCCAATCAAAAGCGACGCGGCGAACCGGGGCTCGCAGACGTCTTGAGCGGCGCCGCCGGGTGACCGCCCATTTACCGACCGGCGGCAGCTCAAGATTCGAATCCGGTCATTTCCCGCAGTTGTCGGACCTGCCGCTAGGCGTTGGGCAGCAATAGACGCAGTTCCTTGATATCGGATTTTTTGATGGTTTGCGCCAGACGCAATTGTCGCTTTCGTTTGGTCGTTTTCTTGGTTAGGATATGGCTCTTGTGCGATTTGAAATATACAAATTTACCGGTGCCGGTTTTTTTGAACCGTTTGGCGGCTGAACGATTGGTCTTTATTTTCGGCATTGAGGACTCCTCTGGTCGAATTTACAACAATCCTTGGCTTTTAACAATCGGCATGTCCGGGACCGGCTCAAAAAAACAGATGGCGTGGGAAAGGACTCAATTTCACCACACGCCACCATTGTGTTGAAACCTGGGATATTTTTTCCAGAACCCGAGCGCCGTTGTTCCCATTCGGTGCGCTATGTCCGGGGCTAGCGGGGGGACAGCACCATCATCAGGGTTCGGCCTTCAAATTTCGGGTACTGCTCCACAACGGCCACATCGGCTGTTTCTTCCGCTATCTTTGCCAGCATGTCGCGGCCGAGCTGGGAAAGCGTGATTTCCCGGCCCCTGAACATGACGGTAACCTTAACCTTATCTTTTTTATCGATAAATTTTTTTATGTAACCGATCTTGACATGCAGGTCATGGTCGTCCGTATTCGGACGAACCTTTATTTCCTTGAGCTGGAAGGTGGCCTGTTTCTTCTTGGCCTCCTGTTTCTTTTTGGTCTGCTCGTACTTGTAACGGCCGTAGTCCATTATCTTGCAGACAGGCGGATTCGCGTTGGGTGAAATCTCTACAAGATCAAGACCATATTCGGCTGCGCTTTTGAGTGCTTCGGAAATCGATATGACACCGATCTGGTTGCCCTCCGGGTCGATGACCCGGACCTCTTTGGCCCTGATTAACTGATTGATGTTTGTCCGATCACCCGGTTTCGGTTTGAATGTTCTTGCTTTTAAGGCTATCCCGGCACCTCCACCATTTTAAAGTTTCATAGCGCTTCCGGCGTACGCGGCCGATCCCGGCTTGGACGGCAATGCGCGACGCGCCGGGCGTCAATCGTTAATGGAGTGAGTTAACCAATAACAGTAGGGAATGCAAGAAAAAAATTCAAGCCTTAAAAAAATACCCGCGCCGGTTTGCACTCCGATCCTCATGAGGGAGTGGTTGCCGGCGACCGGTGACCGACAGCTCCCGGATTATTGCCTCAGGGTGTAGCGGGCCAGCAGACTGTCTTTCCAGTAAGCGTTGTCCGGATTGGCAAAGAAGGCTTTCAGCAATTTGATGCTTTCCGCGCGCCGCACGTTCGGTATGATCGATATGCCTGAGGTGCGGTAAAGCGGGCTGAGCTGTGCCAGGTCGCACCCTGTTCCGCCGCCCATCACGTCTTCGAAGGCGTAGACGATGGTGCCGATACCACTCAAAATGGCAGCACCGTAGCACATCAGGCAAGGCTCGAGCGTGCTGAAGAGCGTCATTTCAGCGGGTGGCGGATTCCCGCCGGCCACCACCAGGCGTCTCAAGGCAACCATTTCAGCATGATCGACTTCGTTCACACTTAGAGCGGTGGTTCCGACGCGCCGGCCGGAGGCCACGATCCGGTCCTTATGGACCAAAACGCATCCGACCGGAAATTCACCGGCATGGTAGGCGGCTTCGGCTTGCTCGAGAGCCGCTGTCATGAAACGGGCGTAATTCATTAGCATTGACGAGGCGCTTTACAGACGACAAATCGTATCGTCACAAGGACAAGCGTCATCGACCTCGTAGGCATAGAAAAGCCGCGACTCCACCTGCGCCCGCCGCGGAGAAATCAGTTCGAATGCGGCGGCTGCAATTGCCCCAAGAAGCTGTTTGCGATCCGGCAGGGCCTCCAGGCCGCGACCGATGACACGACCGGTGGATCCGTCAAGTACGTCGGCATCCTCCCCGTTGGTCGCCACGACGACAGGAATCTGATAGGGCGCCAGAAGGCGGGAGGCGGCCAGGGCGGAGCGGTGGCGGGTGACAATTGAGCCGGGGCCATATTTGACGATCATGGCGTGCCGGTCCTCGAGCGCAACCACAAAATCGATTTTGACCATGGCGCGCTGCGAACCGGCCCGGACTGCCAGCGATTGACGCGGGTGAATCTCGTTGCGCCGGTATCCTTTTTTTTCAACCAGCAGGCGGGCCAGTTTCTGGCGATACCGTTCGTCATGAGTGTCGGCCAAGGTTTCACCGGTAATGACGTCGGTCAGTTGGCCGAGTATCAGGTGGTGACCGTCCATATGAAACCTTTCCCCAAGGCCGCTACAGCCGGCGGCCGGCGACAGTCCCCTGGAGCGACCCGGTTGTTTGGTCCTTGCGGCTATCCGGGCCGCCATCGGGTGAAAAGCGGCGATCAGTGGGACGACAGCCATTGGCTACTCCAATATGATCGGGGTGTCAACCCCGGCGGCCTTCATCGAGAAGTGAGCGCCAATCTCGGTTTGGGCTTTACACGAACCCGGATTGTGGGATAAAGCATATTTCTTTAATCGGGCGGAATCGAACCTGAGGTTTTTTTCGATGACGTCTGAGGCTGCAAGGGTCCGAAGTTTCTGATGCTATCGATCCGCGAGGAATTTGAAAATAGGGAGCGCGGCTTCATGTCGCCCTTTGGCTGCCTGAGCGCGGAGTCGCAGGGCCGTCGGCGTCCGGAAACGCCCTGTCCGATTCGAACCGCATTTCAGGTGGACCGTGATCGGATCGTATACTCGAATGCCTTCAGACGGCTGAAACACAAAACCCAGGTGTTTCTCGCCCCACTGGGCGATCAGTATCGGACCCGGCTGACCCACACGCTCGAGGTGGCGCAGATGGCGCGTAACATGGCACGGGCTCTCAGGCTCAACGAGGATCTGGCCGAAGCCATCGCCCTTGGCCACGACCTGGGCCACACCCCGTTCGGGCACGGCGGTGAAACGGCGCTGAAAGAGGTCTATTCCGTCCATTTCACGCACAAAGCCCAGAGCCTGCGGGTGGTTGACGTGCTGGAACGCAACGGTGACGGACTGAACCTGACGTATGAAGTGCGCGACGGCATTCTCAAACACTCCAAGGGATACGGCAAGATCATCCCCGATGATCCCGCCGAACTGGCGGTCACGGTCGAGGGCCGCATCGTGAGAATCGCCGATATCATGGCCTACCTGAACCATGACCTGGAGGACGCCATCCGCAGCGGCGTCATTCTGGAGGCGCAGGTGCCGCTGGAATGCGGGCAAGTCATCGGCCGTAACCATCCCGAAAGGGCCACGACCATGATCAGGGACCTGGTGTATCACAGCCGAAGCATCGACGGCCGTTTCGTGCTGCAGATGAGCGACCGGGTCTCGGCCGCCATGAACAGCCTGCGCGAGTTTCTGTACGAAAATGTATACCGTTCGCCCAAAGTGCACAACGAGTTCGTCAAGGCCAAGAAAATCCTGGTCGAACTCTACGGTCATTTTCTGGAACAGCCGGAGCAACTGGAGCAGGAAATGATCAAAATCGGCATGGGGAACCGCAATTACCCGGAGCAGCCGCAAGAGCGACGGGTATGCGATTTCATCGCCAGCCTGACCGACAGCCATGCCATGGATCTCTACCAGCGGATTTTTTTCCCTTCACCCCTTCTGTTTGAACCCATTGACCGTGCCGCCTTCAACGCCTAATCTTTTATCGACGCCGAAAAGTGTCGGCCGCCATCTTGTCCGGCTGGAACAGCTGTACGCTTCCATGGACCGGTCCTACAAAAACACGGCCGACCGCTACGGTTTCGAGTGCCGGGGTTGTGAAGACAACTGCTGCCTGACGCTGTTTTACCATCACACGCAGGTTGAATACCTCTATTTGGCAAATGGTTTCCGATCCCTTGAACGACAGCGGCAGTTTGCCATAAGAGAAAGGGCCGAAGCGGTCTGCACTGCCGTGCGGACGAGCGCGACAAAAGCGACGCCGGTGCGGGTGATGTGTCCGCTGAACGTTGACGACCGCTGCTGTCTCTACGCGTTTCGACCGATGATCTGCCGGTTGCACGGCATCCCCAGTGAACTGCACCGGCCGGACGGCAAAACGACGCGGATGCCTGGATGTGCGGCTTTTACGGAACGCTGCGGGCAGACGGACTTCATCCCGCTCGACCGGACACCTTTCTATAGGGTTCTCGCGACGATCGAGCAGGCGGTGAAGCGGGATAGTTCCCTTGCCGGAAAGATAAAAATGACCGTGGCGCAGATGATCCTGGCATCGTAACGCACTGCTTAAGGCGCATTGCCGGCAATTTTCGAGACTCATGGCCTCGGCCTTATGAAAACCATCGACGAAAAGGATATAAAAAACCTCCCCGGTGTTCAACTTAAATCCGGCGACGGCTTTTCCTTTCGCTGCCACCCGGACATCGCTTGCTTCAACCGGTGTTGCCGAAACCTGAATCTTTTTCTGTACCCTTACGATGTCATTCGGTTAAAGTCTGCGCTGGGGATCGATTCGGACCTGTTTCTCGACCGCTATGTGGACGTTGTTTTGCGGGACTTCAACTTTTTCCCCGATGTTCTGCTGCGCATGGCCGACGATGCGGAACACGCCTGCCCCTTTTTGACCGAGACCGGCTGCTCCGTTTATCCGGACCGTCCCGACACTTGCCGCACGTTTCCGGTGGAACAGGGATTGCGATACGATACCCGCTCCGGCAAAAACGAACCCGTGTATTTTTTCAGGCCTCCGGATTTTTGTCTCGGCCAACACGAGAAGGCGGTCTGGACCATCGACACCTGGTCACGGGACCAGGAGGCCTTGACGTACAACAACATGACGACCCGCTGGGCTGAAATCAAGCAGCTCTTTCAAGGGGATCCCTGGGGCGGCGAAGGACCCACAGGACCGAAGGCCAAAATGGCTTTCATGGCAGCCTACAACATCGACCGGTTTCGAGAGTTTGTATTTGCCAGCAGTTTTCTGAAACGGTACAAACTCAAAGCTTCTCTCATAAAGAAGATTCGCCGGGATGACGCGGCCCTGCTGAAACTGGGTTTTGACTGGATCAGGCTGTTTGTCTGGGGAATGACCTCCCGGCAGATCCGTCCGCGGTGACGGTGATGATAATATTATGCAAGGCCAAAGGCAAATGGCTAAAGGCTGACGGTCCAAGGTTCACCGGCTTGCTTCATCCCGCCTTCTGCCGTTTGCCGTGCGCCTTCGGCCTTGACTAAAGCACGCCTGCCGGCATGGGCGCCACGCGATCGCCGCCCAGAACGTATCCGCCATCAAGCCGCAGGACGCTGCCGGTCATGAACGGGGCGTCCTTGACCATGAAAACAACCGCCTTGACCACATCTGCGATGGTGCCGGTTCTGGCCATCAGCGTATGGTCGAGCAGGGCCTGTCTCTGTTCTGCGGACAACAGGCCCCAGCCGCGGGTACCCCGGCCGTGGCGGCTTTCGACGAATCCGAGCATGAGCTCGTTCACACGGACCTCGGGGGCCCCTGCGCGGGCCCAGGTTTCGGTTAAGAGCGCGATTCCGCGATTGGCGGCCGCATAGCCGTCGTTGAAAAACGGGCCCGCCGGTCCCGTGCGGCCGACGATGCCGGCGACAGAGGAAATGTTGAGCACCACCCCGTCTCCGCCGGCTTTGAGGTGGGGCAAGGCCTCTTCGAAGACCCAGCGCTTGGCCCGCAGACAGGTGTCGATTTCAAGGTCCCATTGCTGCTGCACGTAGGCGCCATGAACAATAGGCCAGCCGCCCCTCTCGATGTTGTTGATCAGGATATCCAGGCGACCGAAGTGTTCGACCACCCGGCGGAGGAGACCCTTGATCGCATCAGTATCGAGCAGGTTTGTCCGCACAATCAGATAGGGTGACGACTGGACGGCGAAACTCTGCTCAAGATCCGGCAGGCTCTCTTCCCAGTCGTGATAATTCAGGGCGACACCGGCCCCCTGAGCGGCGAGGGCCAGGCCGATACCCTTGCCGATGCCTTTGATTGCACCGAGTACCAGGGCGACTTTGCCTTCGAGTTCCATTTTACACTTTACTCTACACGTTCCGTTGCGGTTGCAACTGATCCGGGGTGGGCCGCCTGCGACCGATAACTGCTTCACCCCTTGCGGTTTGCGGCTTTTCCGAAAACGGTTTTTTTTACGAAGCCATGCGCCCATCGCAGCCGTTCGATCTCATCGGCTGCCAGCGTGGCCGGATCGGCCGGATCGCAGTCCCGGCCCTCTTTGACGCATCTATGCGCGACCAGGCCCCGAAGCGAATCGATATCATATAGGGCCCTGTAAAAAAGGTCCTCCAGCTCTGGGTTGAGCGGGCCGGGCATCAGGCGGTTCTTCAGGCTGATCAGTTCAAGCAAAAGATCGTTGAATCGGTTGTAAGGCCCGAGGCCTTGGTCGCGGATCCAGCCGCGGGCCGTCCAGGAGG
>JBFYWB010000115.1:0-4644 GCA_041299015.1 Deltaproteobacteria bacterium | reverse complement strand
TCCTGGACAAAATGAAGGACGTCAAGAAATAAGGAAGGCCTGTATGGCGAAAACCATCACCCAGGAGTTCACCAAGGGCTTGTGGGCCGAGATCCCGCCCTTCCGGCTCGTATTAGGGCTTTGCCCGATCCTTGCCATCACTAACGCATTTGAAAACGCCGTGGGGATGGGGCTTGCAGTGACCTTCGTGCTAACCGGTTCCAATGTTCTAATTTCTGCTATTCGAAAAATTATCCCACCCAAAGTGCGCATCGTGGCCTTCATCGTAGTCATTGCGACCTTCGTCACCGTGGTCGAGCTAGTGATGCAAGCTTATACCTACGCACTTTTTCTAAAATTAGGAATTTACATTCCGCTCATCGTGGTAAACTGTATTCCCATGGGTCGGGCCGAGGCTTTCGCGAGCAAAAACAATATGGTGCGTTCAGCCCTGGACGGTCTTGGGATGGGGATCGGCTACACGCTCTCCTTGATGGCGCTGGCGGCCTTCCGGGAGATCATCGCCACCGGTGCCATCACCTTATACGAAAAGCCGACCACCCTTTTTGGGGCCTCTTTTGAGCCTTTCAGGTTCCTTGTCGAAGCGCCGGGAGCTTTTGTGTGTTTAGGCCTCATGCTGGGGATCATGAATATCCTGGGTAAAAAATAGGAGCATGTCATGTTTGGAGACCTTGCCGTCCTGGCTTTCAGCGCCGTTCTGATCAACAATATCCTGTTGATCCAGTACTTGGGCAATTGCCCGTTCCTGGGGACGTCCAAAAAGATGGAAACCGCCACCGGCATGGCCATGGCAGTGGTGTTCGTGCTGGTATTGGCGGGCATTATAACCTGGTTGGTCGAACGATACGTGCTGGTACCTTTCGACCTAAAATACCTGCGCACCATCGCATTCATTCTGGTCATAGCGGCCTTGGTGCAGTTCGTGGAGATGTTTCTCAAAAAGAGCATCCCCGGCCTTTACACGGGCTTGGGTATTTACCTGCCGCTCATCACCACCAACTGCGCCGTGCTGGGGGTCTGCCTCATCAACGTCGGCAAGGACTACAACTTCTTCCAGATGGTCATCTCCTCTTTCGCATATCCGGTCGGATTCGGTCTCGCACTGGTTTTGTTTGCTGGTGTGCGTGAGCGTATTTTACTGGCCCGCACACCCAGGCCTTTCCAGGACACGGCCATCGGCCTCGTCACGGCCGGCATGCTCTCGCTGACCTTTTTCGCCTTCAAGGGCTGGGTGTAAAAAGGGCGCCGCACGCCCTTTTTATTAACTTCAATTTCTTGAATATCAAAAACGCCGCGGTCAGCGGCGTTTTTCATTTTCGTGGCCATCTCTGAATACGTGCGTCGAGTTTTCCTATTCTTCCCCTTCCGCCTTCGAACTTCCAGCGTCCAACTTCGCAATCAGCCGTTGCATGTCCTCCGGCAGGGGGGATTCGAAACGCATCGGCTCACCGCTGCGCGGATGAACGATTTCGAGGCGCCAGGCGTGCAGCATCTGCCGTCGAACAGCGCCGAACCAGGCCTGAATCACGCTCGAGCCCCCGGCCGCCCTGCGCCGTCCGTAGATAGGATCACCGACGATCGGCCGGCCGATGGCGGCGCAGTGTACTCGGATCTGATGGGTTCGACCGGTCTTCAGGCGAAGTTCCAGCAACGTGCACCCGCGCCAACGGCACGCCACGGCCCAGCCGGTTTCAGCCTCCCGGCCCTTCCGGCTGTGCGTGGACATCCGTTTGCGGTCGACCGGATGTCGACCGATAGGCATCCGGATGACGCCGGTGCCGGCGGGCATTTCACCGTAGACCAAGGCGAGGTAGTCCTTCTTCACCGTGCGATTTTTGAACTGGGCGGCCAAATGCTCCATGACAACGGCATTTTTGGCGACCACCAGGGTTCCGGAAGTGTCCTTGTCGAGTCGATGAACGATTCCCGGCCGCAGTTCCGCGCCGATACCGCCCAAGTCCGGGCAGTGATGCAGCAATGCGTTGACGAGCGTTCCGGCAGGATGCCCGGGTGCGGGGTGCACCACCAGTCCCGGCGGTTTGTTGATCACCACGATATCGCTATCTTCGTAAAGGACCTGCAGGGGGATGGGTTCGGGCAGGAATTCGGAGGGCGCCGGTTCCGGCATGCGCCCGCTCACGATATCCCCGGGTTTCAGCCGGTATCCTGGCTTGCCGTCTTTTCCGTTGATTTTAAACTGTCCGCTTGTAACGAGTTGGCTGGCGAAGGAGCGTGAGCAATCGGGAAGGCGGGCCGCCAAAAAAACATCGATGCGGATGCCGCTGCTGGCGGCATCCGCATCAAAGGCGTACTCGTCACGACGGGTCATGCCGGCAAGGTGAACCGATCTCAGGCGGCTTCGTGAGAAAACAGCGATTCGATCTCCGAGATGATCGTCTTCTCGTCGGTCTTCTTGGCCTTGGACAGCTCCTTGACCAGCAAAACCTGGGCGGTGTCATAAAGTTTGCGTTCACCGAAAGACAGGTCCTTGGTCAGCTTGAGGCGGAACAAGTCGCGAAACACCTCCGCCACATCGAACAAGGAGCCGGTTTTGATCTTCTCCATGTATTCGCGGTAGCGTCGATTCCACGTCTGGTTGTCTCCCAGCATCTCCCGCTTGGTCCGCATGACGGCGTAGACCTTCGGGATTTCCTTTACGTCGATGAGACACCGCAGGCCGACGGAATCGACATTGCTGGTCGGGATCATAATGACCATGCCGTTTTCCAAAACTTTGAGAATGTAAAAATCATGCTTCTCGCCGTTGACCACCCGGCTTTCGACGGCTTGGATTTGACCAACGCCATGAGCCGGATACACCGCAAGATCGCCGACCCGAAAACAGCCTCTCTTGAGTCTTGCCGGCCGCGCGTTTGTCTTGATTGTCTTCCCTGCCATGTTTAACCACCTGTCTCTCTTAAGGTTGAGGTACCGACAGGGCGTTTCTGGCCCCATTATGCGGATTTTCTTTATCATATTCAGCGGATCGAAGCAACAAAAAAGGGTTGGCGCCTTTCGGCGCCAACCCTTCAGGTGGTTTAACTGCAAGCAGCGCGGGTGGTTAAAGCAGGAACGGAACCAGCAGCAGCGCTACGACATTGAGAATTTTGATCATCGGGTTGACGGCGGGACCGGCAGTGTCTTTGTAAGGGTCGCCGACGGTGTCGCCGGTGACGGCTGCCTTATGGGCATCGCTGCCCTTACCGCCCAAGTGTCCGTCTTCAATATATTTCTTGGCGTTGTCCCAAGCTGCACCGCCGGTGGTCATAGAGATCGCCACGAACACGCCGGTGACGATACTGCCGATGAGCAGGCCGCCCAGGGCGATCTTGCCGAGAAGAAGCCCGACGAGAATCGGGGTGACGACCGGCAACAGGGCCGGAACCATCATCTCCTTCAGCGCGAACTTGGTCACGATGTCCACGCAGGCGGCATAGTCCGGCTTGCCGGTGCCTTCCATGATGCCCGGGATTTCCCGGAACTGCCGGCGCACTTCCTCGACGACCGCGCCACCGGCCTTGCCGACCGCCATCATGGCAATGGAGGCGAACAGATACGGCAGCAAGCCACCGATGAACAGGCCGATGATGACTTTCACATCGCTCAGGTCGAACCTCAGTTCAGCCCCGCTGCCGAGCAGAGCGAACTCCTGAGTGTAGGCGGCGAACAGCACCAGGGCGGCCAGGCCGGCCGAACCGATGGCGTAGCCTTTGGTGACGGCCTTGGTGGTGTTGCCGACCGCATCCAATGGGTCGGTGACGGCGCGCACGCTTTCTTCCATCTCGGCCATCTCGGCGATGCCGCCGGCATTGTCCGTGATGGGGCCGTAGGCGTCAATCGCGATGACCATGCCGGTCATGGACAACATGGACATGGCTGCCATGGCAATCCCGTAGAGGCCGGCAAAATAGTGAGCCAGGCCGATGGCCAGGCAGATGACGAGCACCGGCGCCGCGGTGGACTGCATGCTGACCGCGAGGCCGGCGATGATGTTGGTGCCGTGGCCGGTGGTGGATGCTTGAGCAATACCCTTCACGGGGCCGTATTTTCCGGTGTAGTACTCGGTGATGACGACGATGACGACCGTCAGGATGAGCCCCACCAGAGTGGCCAGATAGATGTTCATGCTGGTGATCTGCTTGCCGCCGGCGAGGGTGAGTGCCGGCATCAAGTTCTGGACGGCAAAGAAAAAGACGATGGCCGCGATGATGGCGCTGCCGAACATGCCCTTGTAGAGGGCGCCCATGATGTACTCGTTTTTACCCAGGCGCACGAAGAACACGGCGATGATGGAAGCCACGATGGAAATGGCGCCCAGCACCAGCGGAAACTCGGTTGCGATGATGATTTTCGGGAACAGCAGGTTGCCGAGCAGCATCGCGGCAACCGCGGTTACGGCATACGTCTCGAACAGGTCGGCCGCCATGCCGGCGCAGTCGCCCACATTGTCGCCCACGTTGTCGGCGATAACCGCTGGGTTGCGCGGGTCGTCTTCGGGAATCCCGGCCTCAACCTTGCCGACTAAGTCGGCGCCGACATCGGCGCCCTTGGTGAAGATGCCGCCGCCGAGCCGCGCAAAAATCGAAATCAAGCTGCCGCCGAAGCCCAGGGCCACCAGAGCGACAACCGCATCACGGCTGGAAA
>JBFYWB010000084.1:0-86289 GCA_041299015.1 Deltaproteobacteria bacterium | reverse complement strand
CGAACCAATCACCGTTAACCAACTGATGCTCTCCAATCGGATTTTGCGATCCGCAACCATGGAGAACATGGCCGACGATAATGGATTTGTAACCGATGAATTCGTACGGCTTTACAGCGCCGTGGCAAAGGGCGGCGCAGGACTCATCGTTATCGGTGCGTCGGCCGTCGAACCTCGAGGCAGGGTGTGGCGTCACCAGTTGGCCCTCTGGAGCGATGACGTCATCAGTTCCCTGAACAGGATTCCGGCCGCCATTCATGAAAACGGTCATGGAAAGTGTGCCATTCAGCTTCACCACGGCGGCACGGCGGGCTTTGGCTATTCTTATGGGGAGGCGGCGGATAGTTTCGACATCAACACCGCTCCAACATCCGAGATAGATGTCGTCATAACAGCTTTCGGCAAGGCGGCCGGGCGGGCTGCCGGGGCTGGTTTCGATGCGGTGGCTGTTCATGGCGCCCACGGGTATCTTATCAGTCAGTTTTTATCCCCCGTCATTAACCGGCGTACCGATCAATGGGGCGGAACACCCGCCAGGCGGATGAGGTTTGCCATTGAGGTGTGCCGTGCCATAAGGTCCGAAATCAAAGCAGATATGCCGCTGTTGTGGAAGATGAATTGCTCGGACTACGCTGATAGTTCTCGCGATTTAGGCGAGCATGCCCGGGTAGCGAATGCCCTAGTAGAAGAAGGGGTTGACCTGATCGAAGTGAGCGGAGGAATAAGAGAGCAGATTAAGCTTAGACGCCAGTTGAAGAGATCGGCAGGAATACGGGAGGCGTATTTCAGCCATGCCATAAAGCCCTTTCGGGAGGCAATTGGCGATAAACCTCTGGCCGTTACCGGGGGGCTCAGGTCGCAAAGGGCCATAGAGGAGACACTGGCAAGCGGGGCCGACATGGTGGGCGTTTGCCGGCCGATTATCAGTGAACCGGACTTCCCCTATAAAATTTTCAAACCCGGCGGTGATAATAAGGCCCGTTGTATCTCATGCAACAAATGCCTTTTGCATATCGCAGAACACCCATTGAAGTGTGTTCATTTTAATCAGTGAAATTGAAGAACAGCCGGTTTCGTTTCCGGCACACCTAAATCGGAAGGTTAATCTGAAAATGAGCCCACCCACTGCTAATGCATCATTGCAATTGCTTAGAGAACAGGTCATTGCGAAAGGCAATGTCAGCGGAACATAGGTCATTCGAGTCTTTTTTATCCAAACAGGCCAATACGGTCTGAATACAGTTAAGCCTGGCTTCCTCGGCCAGAAGGTCCCGTTCCGGGCCTGAAATGGTCAAGGGATATGTCATGTCGGCATCGGCCGAAATCATTTCTTCCAGAAAGTCGAAGGTTATTCCCTCGCGCTCGTTTCTTTGTTTTCGTGTCGTCAGAAGATGATTGCAGGCCACGCGGTACACCCAGGAGCTGAAAGCGCTCTCTTCACGAAAGTCGCTTAAATGCGTGATCACCTTGATTAAGATCTCCTGGGTCTCGTCTTCGGCATCTTCGGCGTTACCCAGCATCCGCAGCGACAGCCCGTAAATTCGTTCCTGAATGTTTCCCACGACCGTCTCGAGGGCCTGCTTGTGCCCCTTTTTAGCCTGCCTGACATCGTGTTCCAAATTTGAAGCCATTTGCGCGCCCTTTGATTGTGAATTTTTCTATTTAGACCAAAATAATTGAAAAGTGTGACATAAAAAACAAGGCGGTTGTTTTATACTTGCTCTTGGCGGATGTTCGGGTGTAGAAAAACCATTTCTTAATAACCAAAAATGGAGCGTGACACATGTACAAAGTGATGATTCGAGACGGCATGTCCCCGGTCGCGAAGGAAATTCTGGAAGCGACCGGTCAAATCGAAGTGGTGGTGGACAACGAGAAAGCCACCGGCAGCCCTGAGGCATTGGCGGAAATTATCGACGGATTTGACGGACTGGCGATTCGCAGCGGAACCAGGGTGACCGAACAGGTTTTGCAGAAAGCCGGCAGCCTGAAGGCCATCGGCCGCGCCGGCATCGGCGTGGACAACATCGATGTGGCCGCTGCCACCGAGCACGGCATCGTCGTCATGAACGCACCGGGCGGCAACACCGTCACGACGGCCGAGCACGCCATATCGCTCATGCTCTCGCTGGCCCGCAACATCCCCCAGGCCACGGCCTCCATGCGTGAGGGCAGATGGGAGAAAAAACTGCTGACCGGAGTGGAAATCACCAACAAGACCCTGGGCATCATCGGACTCGGTCACATCGGGCGGGTGGTTGCCGAAAGGGCTCTGGGCCTGAAGATGAAAGTGATCGCCGCTGACCCCTTCGTCAGTCCAGAGGCCGCCAAGCAGCTGCACGTCGAGCTGATGCCCTTTGAAGAACTTTTGCCGGCGGCGGATTTCATCACCCTTCACGTTCCGCGCTTGAAAGAGACGATCGGGATGATCAACGCGGAATCGATTGCCAGAATGAAACCGGGTGTTCGCCTCATCAACTGTTCGCGCGGCGACATCATCAACCTGGAAGATCTCTACCAGGCGCTTGAAAGCGGTCATGTAAGCGGGGCGGCCCTGGACGTCCTGCCGAAGGAGCCGCCCGATCCGTCTCTGGCCATTCTGAAACATCCTCACGTCATTTTTACGCCTCATTTAGGAGCCAGCACCGACGAGGCCCAGAACAAGGTCGCCGAAATGATTGCCCGGCAGATAGCCGACTACCTTGTCGAGGGGATCATCACCAATGCGGTCAACTTTCCGTCCGTCTCGCAAGAGGTCATGGAGCAGATCCGTCCTCATCTCGACCTGGCGGAAAAAATGGGCTCCCTGATGGGTCAACTGGTGCGGAAACCCCATGATGTGACCATTACCTATAGCGGCGATGTGACCCGGTTCGACACGCGCCCCCTCACGCATGCGGTTTTGAAGGGGTTGCTGGGCGCTTTCACCGACAAACCGGTCAATTACGTCAGCGCGCCGGCCCTCGCCCGTGATAAGGGGATTCACGTCCGGGAGACCACCAGCCAGGCCAAAGCCGATTTTTCGAACCTGATCAAGGTCAAGCTGGAAGGGCTGGACGAGGAAACCGACGAAATATGGGGCACGATCTTCAGCAAGAAATACCCGCGCATCGTGCGCATCGGAAGGATGTACCTGGATGCGATCCCCGGCGGCTCCATGATCATCATCCAGAATATCGACCGCCCTGGTGTTATCGGCAATGTGGGCACCACGCTCGGTCGCCACAACATCAACATCGGACGGTTTCAGCTCGGCCGCCGCGGCGACCGCGCCCTCTGCATGGTCAACATCGACACCCCGGCCGATGACCGGGTCCTGGAAGATATCAAGGCCCTGCCGAACATCCTCACCGTCACCCAGGTACACCTGAGTTGAGCCGGGGAAACCTTTTTGGCGCGGTTCGCATCCATTCACGCAGGGCCGGCCGTGGTTCTTCGGTGGCGCGAATGGTTATCGGTCAGCCCGTAAATGGCGCTTGCCGATCACGGACAATGAGACCGTGCATCATTCGGGAGAAAACCTCACCCGAATCAAGCCGGCGGCGGCTTTTTTCTTGAGTTCAGTTCGTAGGCACCGGTTTTATCGGTCTCTATTCCCGCCGCCGTCACCAGGACATCCAGACCGGTTCTTCGCCAGGTTGCTCGCGCTTGATCCAGGCGATCAACGAGCGGCTCCTGGCAGTTGAAGGAGGTGTTGAGCAGCAGGTCGCAACCGGTCTTCTCCCGCCAGGCCGTCAGCAGCTTCAGAATAAACGGATCGTCTCCCTCGGCGACAATCTGGGGCCGGCTGGTGCCGTCCACATGGGTGACGGCCGGAACCTGCCTGGCATTGGTCGGAACGATGTAGGACATGTACTTGCTCGGCACCCCCCAGTCGCCGAGTACCATCGGGGCAAACGGACGATACCACTCGCGATGCTTGACATGCTTGTTGAGCCGATCTTTACCGTCACTCAGACGGGGATCCAAAAGAATGCTGCGGTGGCCCAAGGCCCGCGGACCGGACTCCGCGCGGCCGTAGCACAGCCCGACGCTTTTTGCATCCGCCAGAAACCGCACGATATCCGGAATGACATCATGGGCGATACCTCCCGCATCGGTTCCAAGATAGGGTCGCCAAGCGCGTGCGACTCTTGGCCGGTTAAAAACGTGGTGCCACACAAATAGCGCCTGGCCGAGGCTGATACCACCGTCGTGCGGCTGGGCCGGCACCCAGGTTTCCGCAAACAGACCATTATTGTGAACCGCGGTGTTGGCATTGCAGTTCATGGAGCACCCTCCCGTCATAATCAGCCGATTTACCGGCCGCCAGGACTTCAGCCGAACGGCGGCCTCAAGATATAATTGAGTCGTCAGCCGTTGCAGGGAGGCGCACACATCCTGCGCGAAACGATTTTCCGGATCCAATCGGACGATGCCGAACCGTCCCGTGTCATCGCGCAGAAAAGGCGAAAACGGATGATAAAGCATCTGCTGCCTCAGCGTCTCGACAATCTCATCGCGGGGTGTGCCATAACTGGCCAAGCCCATCAGTTTTCCGGCGCTCTCCAGCCGCTTCATTCCAAAATTATATTCTCCGATTGAGGCCCAGGTGCGGCCGATATTGAGCTGCATCTTACCGCGGCCCTCGTAGCCCCAACCGTATTCGATCTCTTCGATCCGGTGGCCCTCTCCGTAAGCCAGGGCACAATTGCGAAAGTCGCCCCCGCCGTCGGCGCTCAAAATTCCGGCTTCCTCAAAAGGCGAAGTGAACAACGCGCCGGCCGCGTGCGCCAAATGGTGGTCAATCGCGTAGCAATCGTACCGGCGGCCGAACAGATTGATGCGATGCCGGCTGTAGCGGCTGTCCACAGGCCCGCGCCAACCGGTTTTCTTGAAGTCGGGATGCGCCTGATAGGTATCTCCGTCTAATTGCCACGGTACCAAGCGGCCGTCAAAAGTCGGTTTTATCCAGGGACTGATGGCAACGACATCAATGGTTTCGGGATTCCAGCCATACTCCTCCAGTATCGACTCGATCTCCATCGCCCCCTTGTCGTGTTTGACGCGCGTGAGGCGCTCTTTTTCCAGAACGACGACCGGTTCGCCATCCTCCATTAAAGTACAATTGGCGTCGTGTCCGTAAAACAAGGAAAGTATTCTCATCCGGGCTCCCATTGACCATTATTTTGCTTTTGATGGGCTAAGGTATGAACTGAGCAGCGGGTTGACAACAGTCAATCAGACAAGATGCTTGACGCTTATGTCGTATTTCGTTTACAATACAAATACAATACAATTATAGTACAATGTATAATGGAGTGGGTGTGAACATAGCCTACAAGTTTGAAGGATATCGAATTCTTTTAATCCATACCGAAGAGTCCATCTGGGATGACATTCATTCCCGAATCGCAGAAACCGATTGCGATCTGTTTGCCGTGAATTCGGTCAAAGACGCCTTGGCGTTGGTTAATCTCATGGATTTCGATATAATCATCAGCGCTTATGACTTAAACGAAGCAAATGGGCGGGAATTAATGCAAAATTTAAAGGGTCAAAATCGGAATGCCATTAAGTTCCTGAAGAAAAATCTCCGCGACAGCGGCGTGAAGTGGCGCTTGTTGCTCAGAGGCGTCGGCGGCCTGTCCAGAAATTCACTCGAAATGGAAAGCATGCTGGCCGTCATTTCACATCAGTACGAAGGAAAAGGCGGCAGGGATGCTTGTGCCTTTGGGCTGCCTGGGCCGGCAAGATTTAGGTTGCCGCCCGACCTGAGCGCCATCGAAAACGCGTGACGCGCAATCGCAATCGAGGCAGACCCGATCGGCCTCACCATATCGGCGGATAGCGCCGGCCAAACCCCATAACCCTTATCGCACCCGGTTTCAGGCCCCCTCGCGGGCAAGCATGACGCGGGCGTCGGCCACGGCACATGTCGTGCTGGTGCACTTGACAGGGTTAAGATCGATGCTATCGATGACGTCGCCAAGGTCCATGACCAGGGCTGAGAAATTGTTCATCAGGCGCATCAAGGCCGCCATATCGACAGGTTCCGCACCCCGATACCCCTTGAGAAGTTTAGCCCCTGTGAGGTTTTCCACCATAGCAGGAACATCACCGTGCGAGAGCGGCGCCATTCTGAAGACGACGTCCTGGTAGATCTCCACCCCCGTGCCGCCGATGCCCAGCAATATGACCGGACCGAACTGATAGTCGATTTTGGCGCCGATGATCAGCTCGAACCCGAGTACCAGGGTCTCGATCAAGACTCCGGCAAATCCCTTCAAGCGGCTGAACCTGTTAAACGCATCCGTTAATCCCTCCGCATCTTTGATGCCCACCGCGACCCCGTTGCTCTCGGATTTGTGCACGATGGCCGGAGAAACGACCTTGGCCACAACCGGGTAGCCGATCCTGTCGGCCGCTTCAAGGGCCTCGGGCAGGGTGGTCACCCAGCGGAAATCGGGTACGGCAATACCGGCCAGCGACAGAAGCCGTTTGGCCTCCGGTTCCAAGACCCAGCCGTATTTTTTCGCACGGCCGATGATCCCCTGCATGTCTTGACTCAGCATGTTCGGCACCTCCGCAGGGCCTCGACCATCAGCACCGCCCCATCGATGGAAGAGGAGACCGGAACGTTGTTCAGCTCGAAGCCTTCGATCAGCATGCGGTATTTCTCCTGGTGGGGAACATAGGCCACGAGCGGTTTGTTCTCGCGCCGGAACGCATAGCTCAGCCGCGCCCCAAGATCGGAGCTGATTCCGGGCGAGTACGGCAGTAAAAGCAAGATCACGCAGTCGACCTCCGCCGCCCGGTTCAGCCCATTGGCGGCAGCCACGAAATCGTCATCCCGGGCACTGCCGGTCAAATCGACGGGGTTTTCAAGGGAGGCGATCCCCTGAACGCTCGCGGACAGGTTTGCCCTTATCTCCTGCCGAACCGCCTCGGAAAGCGACGGAACCGCCAAGCCCCTGGCGGCGCAGATATCGGTGGCCAGGACACCGTGCCCGCCGCTGACGGTGATGATGCCGACCCGGCCCTGGACCTTCCGATTGTAACAGCTGAGCGCCTCGCAGAAAGACACCATCTCGAACTCATTGTCGGCCTCCACGATCCCGTGCTGGGCCAGGACGGCGGCAAAGACCTTGTGATTGCCGGCCAGGGCGGCGGTGTGGCTGGAAGCGGCCCGCTGGCCGGCGGCGCTTTTACCGGACTTGAGCACGATGATCGGTTTGGGGACGCTTGTGGCGGCCTGGACGAAACGGCGACCCTCGTTCTTCTCGAAACCCTCGATATAAAAGGCGATGACACGGGTCGCGGGATCTTTGGACAGGTAGTCCAACATGTCCAACTCGCGGACAAGGGCCTTGTTGCCGATGCTCACCGCCAAAGACAAACCCACTCCCTGCTCGGCGAACTTAACCATCTGATCCACCAGCACCCCGCCGCTCTGGCTGACGATGGCAACCGATCCGGGTTCGGGACGCACCAGGCGCTCTCCGGGCAGGAAGAACGTATCGAAGCGGGTCGGGGCGTAGATCCCCAGGCAGTTGGGCCCGATGAAGGGAAAGTCGGCTGCCCGCGCCGAAGCGACCAGCCGCTCCTGCAAATCTGCGCGACCGCTTTCGGCAAATCCGCCCGAAATGATCACCGCCCCGCCGACACCGTTCTCGATGCAACGATCGATAATGTCCGGCACGAATTCGGCACGGGCCGCCACCACCGCGAGGTCGATCCGGGCCGGGATGTCGCCGACGTCGACGTAAACCCGGTCTTTCTGGAGTTGCCCGCCGCGGGGATTGACCGGGTAGACTTTCACGGGGTAGCGCAGATGAATCTTATTGTAGATGACATTGGCCGGGTGGCGGTCATTGGTCAGCGACACGCCGAAGACGGCGATGGTTTTAGGGTGAAAGAGCGGGGTGAAATCCAAAGAAACCTCCCGTGGACCTCGCGTCAGATTTTTTTACCGATTTCGAACGCCCGGCCCAGATAGCGACCGATGCCGTGGTAAGTGCGGATCTCCGGGCCGAAAATAATCGGCGCCACTTTTTCGATATCCGGCAGGCCGTTGTCGGCGATAACCGCATCTTCGGCTTTGACGTCCATGATTTCGCCGATAAATTGGGTGTGGAGACCGATTTCCACGGTCTGAATGAGTTTGCATTCCAGGACCAGCGGAAATTCGGCGATGTAAGGAGCGTCCACCAGCTCGCTCCTGACGGCGGTCAGGCCCGTAGCGGCGAATTTGTCGGTCGTTCGACCGCTGACCATTCCGAAGTAATCGGCCTCGCGGGCGTGTGTCTCCGAAGGGACGTTCAATGTGTACGCCTGGCGCGCGACGATTCCGGCGAAGCTGTAGCGCGTCTTCTGGAGCGCCACGTAAACACAAGGGGGCTTGGAGCAACAGATTCCGCCCCAAGCGGCCGTCATGCCGTTGGGCCGACCGTCTTTGTCGTAGGTTCCCACGATCCATACCGGTGTGGGAAACACCAGTGCTTTGGCACCCAGGGATTTTTTCATCGGTGTTGCGCTCCTCCTTCAGGCATTTCCTTAAAAAATCGCCGGTTCATCATCGATCAAAAAGCGCCTTTTCGAACCAGCGGCATTTGTCAGCACGTCCGTTTTTTTCAGCGCCGGCCCCCGTGCTGTAGCTCCCGGTGAGAGCCGGCTGCCGTTTTGCGTGCGGCAGCAAACGGTGGTCGAATTCAGGCGTCCAGCATGTCTGCGGCTGCGTCGATCCGGCGATATCCCTGGTAGTCCCGCATGAAAACATCAATACCGTGATTTTCAAACCACACCGGATCCCAGGCCTGCGCTTCTACGAGGTCGGCAAATTTTTCTCTGAAAACGTAGGCCCAGGCCGGAATTCGGCCGCCGTCCGGAAGAAGGCAGATTTCTTTCTTTTTCATGTAGCAGGCGCCTTCAAAACGGTCAAGCCGCAAGACGTCGTGCCCCCCGACGTTTTGATAAACCACGCCGTCGATCTGATCGGCCGCAGCTCCGGGAATAAGCGCCGGGTAGGCTTGCCCCCTGATCTTCCGGCGCTGATAGCCGCAAAGCCGGGCAGTGGTCTTGCGGTATCTGCTGGTTACCACAGCCGTCCACACCCGTTCGAACATGAGTGATCCGTAAGTGAAAATGTTCATCTGTCCGATTTTGCCTGTGTTTCGAAGAAACTCGGCACGGGACTCCGATCGGTTCCTGTGTGCCGGTCAACACGCTTTTCCTCACGACCATTGCAAATATACCCGAAATAGCATATTTGACAACAGAAACAGTGCGCAGATTCGCTCGTCGAAAACGATACTGAAAAACATAACCCCCCCCGCCGGGGTTCGCCAGGAAAAAGAGGAAGAGACAACCCATGAGCGATCAACCCAACAAGATAATTTATTCGATGATCGGCGTCGCCAAGTATCATGACAAGCGGCCCGTGCTGCAGGATATCTCCCTTTCCTATTTTTACGGCGCCAAAATCGGGGTGCTCGGACTGAACGGGTCCGGCAAGAGCTCTCTGCTGCGCATCATGGCCGGGCTCGACAAAGACTTCGTCGGCCAGACGATCGTCTCGCCCGGTTTTACGATCGGTTTCCTCGAACAGGAACCGGCGTTGGACGACGCGAAAAACGTACGCGACGTCGTCCAGCAGGGTGTTCAGGAAACCGTTGATCTGATAGAGACCTACAACCAGGTCAACGAGCAACTGGCCGAGCCGATGTCCGAGGAAAATATGAACCGGCTCCTCGAGCGCCAGGGAGAAATCCAGGAACAGCTGGATACCCGGGATGCCTGGGACCTCGACGCGCGGCTCGAGATGGCTATGGAGGCGCTGCGCTGCCCTCCGGGAGAGACCCCGGTCAAGATTCTGTCGGGCGGTGAGCGCCGCCGCGTGGCGCTCTGCCGGCTGTTGCTGCAGAAACCGGATATCCTGCTGCTCGATGAACCCACCAACCATCTCGACGCCGAAACCGTGGCCTGGCTGGAACACCATCTTCAGCAGTATGCGGGCACGGTCATTGCCGTGACCCACGATCGCTATTTTCTGGACAATGTGGCCGGTTGGATTCTGGAACTGGACCGCGGGCGGGGAATCCCCTGGAAGGGCAACTATAGTTCGTGGCTGGAGCAGAAGCAAAACCGTCTGCAGCATGAGGAAAAGGGCGAGAGCAAGCGCCAGAGAACCCTGCAGCGCGAGTTGGAATGGATCCGCATGTCTCCCAAGGCGCGGCGCACCAAGTCGAAGGCGCGCATCCAGGCCTACGAACAGATGCTCTCGCTGGAAAATGCCAAGCGGGTCGAAGACATGGAAATCTTCATTCCACCGGGGCCCCGGCTGGGTAATCTGGTCGTGGAGGCCCTCAACCTCACCAAGTCTTACGGCGAGCGGCTCTTGTTGGAAGAATTGAGCTTCACCCTGACGCCGGGCGCCATCGTCGGCGTCATCGGCCCCAATGGCGCCGGCAAGACCACGCTGTTTCGGATGATCACCGGACAGGAACCGCCGGATAACGGCAGCATCCGCATGGGCGACACGGTCCGCCTGGCCTATGTCGACCAGAGCCGCGACGTGCTCGATCCGCAAAAAACGGTCTGGGAAACGATCGCCGATGGCGAGGATGTGGTCGAGCTGGGGGACCTGAGCGTCAAGTCGCGCGCCTACGTGGCACGCTTTAATTTTTCAGGCGCCGACCAGCAGAAACGGATCGGTATGCTTTCGGGCGGCGAGCGCAACCGGGTTCATTTGGCCCGGATGCTGAAACAGGGCGCCAATGTTCTGCTGCTCGACGAACCGACCAACGACCTGGACGTCAACACCTTGAGGGCGTTGGAAGAGGCCCTCGAGAATTTCGCCGGCTGTGCCGTGGTCATCAGTCACGATCGCTGGTTCCTGGACCGGATCGCAACCCACATCCTGGCCTTTGAAGGCAATAGCCGCGCGCTGTGGTTCGATGGGAACTACTCGGACTATGAAGCCGACCGGCGCAGCCGGTTGGGTTCGGCCGCGGACCAGCCCCACCGGATCAAATACCGACAGTTGACCCGGGAGTAACCCCGGGGCCCGCGTCCGGCGGAGCAAAACCGACACCTTCGCGGAAAAAATCGGCATAATTCCAGTAGGGGGCCGGGCCTTGCTCCGCAGCCGCCGGCCAGGGCCACCCGGTCGGCAGGGGACAGACCAATCGCAGCGGCGTTTTGCGGACGGGGTGCATGACGGTGACCTCCCGGGCCAACAGTGCGATCTGCCGGTCCTGCAAGGGGCCGGCGGCGCCATAGCGCACATCCCCGATGATCGCATGACCGGCGTGGGAGAGCTGCAGCCGGATCTGATGACGCCGGCCGGTTTGCAGCGCCACCTGCAGCAAACTCCGGTCCCCGGTGCTGCCGATCAGACGATACTGCAGCCGCGCTTCGCGGCTGCGCGCGGTGGGTTCGGAAAGGATGCGGCCGGCCGGCCCCTGTCGTGCGATGTGATCGCAAAGGGTTCCGTTCGGCTTCAGGGGCGTGCCTTCGACGACCGCCAGATAGGTTTTCTGGATCGTTTGAGAACGAAACTGGGCGCTCAAGCGCGCGGCGGCTTTGGAGGTGCGTGCGAAGAGCATCACGCCCGCCACCGGTCGATCCAGGCGGTGTACCAGGCCGAGAAACACCCGGCCGGGTTTGGCATATCGGTCTTTCAGCCAGCGCTTGGCCAGATCCAACAGGCACGCTGCCCCGGAATGATCTCCCTGTGCGAGCAGGCCGGCCGGCTTGAAGAGCGCGAGCAGGTGGTTGTCCTCGAAGAAAACCGGCCAGCGGGGATGATAAAGACAGCTATCGGAGCGCATGGGGATCCCTTAATCGATAACCAGCAATCCTGTTCTACCGCACACGATACCATGAAGCAAACCAGTCAAGAAAGTTCTTCCGGCTGCATCGGCTCACCCGGACCGGAAAAGATGGTGGCCCTCTTCGACAGATGCGGCATTCATTTGTCGGCCCTGCAGGTCCAACAGTTGTGGACTTACCACGGGATGTTGCGGCAGAGCAACCCGGAGCTCAACCTGACGCGGGTGCACAATTTCGACAACATGGTCATAAAGTTGTACGTCGATTCGATCCTGCCCGCCGACCTGATGCAACTTCCCTCGCCCCTGCTGGACCTGGGAACCGGTCCCGGCATGCCCGGTATCCCCCTCAAGATCTATCAGCCGCATTTGGAGATCCTTCTGGCCGAAAGCCGCCGCAAGCGGGTCGATTTCCTGGCCGCGGTCGTCGATCGGCTGCAACTGGAGGGTGTGCGCATTATCGAAAAGAAAATCGGCGCCGGTTTTGAGGAACCGGTGGCCGGCGTCATCACCCGGGCCGTGGAAACCATGGCCAAGACATTGGAGCGGGTCCGCGGGTGCCTGGCACCCGGCGGCAGGGTGATCTTCATGAAGGGTCCGCACTGCGAAGCGGAGTTGGATGAGGTCCGCAACCGGTGGCTGTCGGTCTACAAGCCGGTCGAGGATCGCGCTTACATCATTCCCCACACCCGCCATCGGCGCCGCCTCGTCGTCATGGAGCGTATCGACCAGCCGCGCAGCATTCCCAACGCCGACGCCGGGGTGCGTTTCCCGGTGAAAATGATCGCAAGCGAAAGCAACACCATTTTCAAGGAGATGAAAAAACTGCTCGGCGGTCGCGGGATCAAAAAATGGGGCCGGGCCCTGTTTGCCGGATCCAAGCCGATCGCCGAAGCGCTCAAAAATCATCCCGCTCATTGCGAGGCCTGGATCAGTTCGGATGATCGGCAACCGCCGCCGGCCGACGCCCCCGATCGACTCGCCTGGTATCAATTGGCCCCGCGATTGTTCGAGATGCTCGATGTTTTTGGCACACACGCCCCCCTGCTTCTTCTTAGGGTCCCACCGTTCCCATCCTGGCGGGCGAGTGACGGATTTGCGGAAGGCTGCAATCTGCTGGTCCCCTTTCAGGACCCTGAAAACGTCGGGGCCGTCATCCGTTC
The DNA here is from genome assembly GCA_041299015.1 of Deltaproteobacteria bacterium. Lineage (GTDB taxonomy): Bacteria > Desulfobacterota > Desulfobacteria > Desulfobacterales > SG8-13 > JARFQH01. The sequence continues at coordinate 73,316 of JBFYWB010000084.1, read as the reverse complement.
GGCGGCCGCCTTCGGTGTCGGTCAGGTGATCCTGCTGGCCGAAAGCGCCCACCCTTTTCATCCCAAGTCACTCCGGGCATCAGGCGCAACGGTGATGTCCACCCGGCTTGTGCACGGACCGTCCCTGAAAGAATTGCCGGCCGACCTGCCGATTATAGCGCTCTCGGCCGAGGGTGACGACATCCGCGCCACGGTATTTCCTCCGTCTTTCGGACTGCTGATCGGTCTCGAGGGGCCCGGTCTGCCGGCGGCCTGGCGCCGGACGGCCCGGCGCATCCCGATTCGTGCGGCGGTCGAGTCCCTGAATGCCGCCGCGGCCGCAGCCATAGCGCTTTATGAGTGGTCGCGTCAGGCAAGTGAGAGACGTCAACCGAAACGTCCATCCTTTTCCACCTGAGACTGAAAAGATGATCACCATCGGCAGCTATCTACACCGCGATGCCCTGCGGGACTTGATCCAGCGCTGGATGTACGGCAACCCCCAACGCACGGACGGGGATGACCTTGCGCAATTGGTCTACTTCAACAATGCCTATGTGTCTCGTTATCTGGCCGCCTTCTCGGAGCAGATCTTCCAGCGCTTTCATCCGCATGCGCTCCAGGTTCGCAAGGTCTGTCTCAAAGGCGATCTTAAAAACGTCATCGTGACCAATGTCCCCTACCGGAACGCACGGGTGGACGAAATCCTGAACGCTTACCGCTGCAGTCCGGAGCTGTATTACCGTGAAACCCCTTTTCACGGTACCCTGTTTTTCAGCGGCGGTCCGGACGGATCCTGCTATATCGGCTCCAACCGCATCAAGCGGGTCCGCCGGTTGGCCGAAAAAAGTGCCCGACGTATCATCGACAGACTGTACGCGACCATAAAACGCCGGGCGGAGGACCTTGCGGAAGACCGTGCGCGGCTCAAAGGGATATCCCGCGAGCATTTGATCACACCGCCCGAAGACATGACCGCCGAATTTCTCAAAGCGGAGAGCCGCGTGCTGGATGACCTCAGGCAGGGGCAGCCGATTCGAGATGCCGACGGTCTGGTTATCCAGGACGTGGCCGGTCTCAAGGCGATCGTTGAACAAACCGACCGCAGTCGGTTCATGGACCTGATCGGCAATATGCGGGGGTGCGAGGTGATCGAAATCGAGCCGCACACGGGCAGATACAATGCGGTCAACCTCATCGTGCGCCTGCGGCCAGACCGGGAACAAATGGCTTCAATTCCACTGGGCGAGCGCCTCATCAATGTGATGCGGATGCGGGGGGCCGCCCCTGCTGCCGCCAACCGCGCTTTCAGGGAGTTCATCCTCTCCGGAGAAGACAGCGTCAATCTGGAGGTCATTCTCTCCGACTACCAGGAGATGCTGGAGAGCGAGATCGGTCGCTGCATGCACGAAGACCGGATCATCCGCCAGCGCCTGGAGCAGCAATACAACGGCCAATTGGCCCGCAACATCGAGTATCTCATGGGGTACCTCTTCATGCTGCCGGCCTCGAAACGGGGGGAATCGGAGCAGACGCCGATCAAGCTCTGGTACCGATACCTGCCCGACTATTTCGATGAAGTCTTAAAAAGGCTTTTCAACATCCCGTCGGTGGAGGTTCTGGATTGACCGCTGGCCGTGGCCCCAAGCGCCCCGAGGTCCCCGAGGGCATGACCGGGCCTGGTGGCCGCCCCGGGTCCCCTTCGGAACAATTTGACATGCGAGCGGCAGATGGCTCGAAAAACGGACGATAAAAATCACGGAGAAAGCTATCGCGCCCTTGAGGCCCAAGCGGCAGCCTGCCAAAAGGAAAATGAGGCCCTGCCGGTGTATCGCGCTCTGATCGAGAATTCGGGTGAAGCGATAGTGGTGGCCCGCGGCGACAAAATTTTATTTGCCAATCCCAGAGCGGAAGACCTGTTTGGATTGACCCGGCAGGACTTTTCGGCACGCTGGCTGGCTGATTTTATCCATCCGGAAGACAGACAAGCGGTGCTGCGCCAATACGAAAAATCGCTTGGGAGCGCACCGGTCTTCCGGCTGCCGCCGTTCAGAATCGTCGACCGAGCGGACAATCTCAAATGGGCCCGGCTCAGGGTGGTGCTGTTTTCGACGGATGCCGATCCGTCGGTCTTCTTTTTTTTTACGGATATGACCCGCAGAAAGAAGACCGAGCAGGAACTCCGCCGCAGCGAGGAGAAGTACCGACGCGTCATCGATACCACTTCGGGCGGCTACATCCTCATGGATCCGCATTTTGCAATCATCGATGTGAACAGGTCCCTCTTACAGATGCTCGGCTGCGAGCGCGAAGAGCTCATCGGCAAAGCGCCGGATACGCTTTACGATAAGAAAACGGTCATGTTTTATTTCGCCAGCCAGGACCACATCAGCTTCGAAGCGCAGTTCTCGGTAAAAGGCGGCGGAGAAATCGCCCTGCTCTATAACCGAAGCACCCTGCGGGGTGAAGCGGGGCTGATCACCGGTTACGTGTCCTTCCTGTCGGACTTAACGGAATTGAAACTCGTGCAGCAACGGCTGCGTCTTGCCGAGGAACGCTACCGGCGCATGTATGAAAATGCCGTTCAAGGGATGTTTCAGAGCTCGCTTTCCGGTGAACTGCTGCGCGCCAACCCAGCGTGCGTCCGCATTCTGGGATACCACTCCCTCGAAGAACTGCTGGCTGCGCAGCAGGATATATCCGCGCTCTACTTTCATCCTGAAGACCGCCAACACATGCTGGCCGCATTGCAGAAAGAGGGCACGTTGGCAAACTACGAAGTTAAATTCAAACGCAAAGACGGGCTGCCGCTTTGGCTTCTGTTCAACGTCAGGCTCACCGCAGACGATGACGGGAAGCCTGTCATAGAGGGGATCCTCGTCGACAACACGGCCAAGAAACTCGCTGAAGAAGAACTGCGCCAGAACGAGGAAAAATTTCGGCGGCTGTCGATCCTCGACAACCTGACCGGGCTCTACAACACCCGCTACATGTACAAAGCCCTGGCGGACCTGATTGCCGAGAGCGAAGCCTCCGGTATGCCGTTTTCACTGATTTTCCTGGACATGGATAATTTTAAGCACGTCGTCGACACCTACGGTCATCTCAACGGCAGCCGGACACTTCAGGAAGTGGCCGCCACCATACAAGGCGCGTTAATCGAACCGGCTTTCGGAGTGGCCTACGGCGGCGACGAATTCGTCGTCGCGCTGCCGGGGTTCACGAAAAAACAGGCCGCCCTAAAGGCCAAGGAAATTCAGACCCGCCTGCGCAAAACAATCTTCCTTACCGGCCAGGGGTATAAAGTGAAGCTCAGCGCCAGTTTCGGGGTCGCCACTTTTCCCGAAGACGCCCCCGACCGGACCGCTCTGCTCGCCCTGGCCGACAAAGCCATGTTTGCGATAAAGAAAAGGGGCAAGAATGCGATCGGCATCGCGCCGTCCGGCGGTGTCGGAGGGGACCCGCGGCCGGAAACAGACCCAGGGTTGTCGATTAAATAACCCGCGACCGGATTTTGCCGGAATTATCAGGCATCCCCCGCACGTGGGTCGCCCGCAACGGCGATGGCACCTCTCAGCGACGGATTTTACGTTTGCGTTTTGTGACTGAAAAGCCGAACCGGCCGATGATACGCCCGAGCGCAAAATACTGACCGTGCGCAAAGGCCAGCAAACCGGCCTTTTCCAGACACAGCCGTCCTTTCGGGTTCAACAGAGATGAGGTCACCTGAACCGCCACCACTTCCGCCGCGAACAGGGTGTGCGAGCCGAGTTTCAATTCTTCCTGTACCCGGCATTCGATGTTGAGTGGACACTCAAGGACAATCGGGCACTGCACTTTCAGGGCCGGCGCCGGGGTGAGCCCGGTGCTTTTGAATTTATCCACACTGCGGCCGGAAACCATGCCGCACCAGTCGGTCGCCTTTGCCTGCCGGAGGGAGGGCACGTTCACCACGAACTCACCCGTTGTCTGAATGATAGCATGGGAATAGCGTTCGGGACGCACCGAAATCGAGAGCATGGGCGGACGACTGCAAATGCTCCCGGTCCAGGCGATGGTGATCAAATTCGGTTTGCAGGCCTGGGTTCCGCCGCAGCTCACGAGTACGGCGGGAACCGGGGCCAGCACGTTTCCGGGCTTCCAGTTCAATTTTTCGATGCGCGCACGTGGAGCCATGGACAAACCGGTGGTGAAGGCACGGCGCCGCATCTCTGTTGGAGACGGGTCAGCCTTGCGCTGGTCTCAAGGGCAATTCCAAAGTCGAGAAAAGCCTCGTATTCCCGGAACAGGCGGCGGATCTCTTCAAGCTCATCCGTCGTTTATGCGCGTTTGATGTTCATCTTTGCAATCCTTTTACGGATTTTAACAGGTCGGGAAAAAACGTAAAGCGAATTTTCGTCGCCCATGTTTGGGTCGCAATTCAAGAGGCTCTAGCCGATAAATCGAAACCCGCCTTTCAATGACAAAGCGGGGCAAAACGGTCTCTTCCGTAGCCCCTTCGTCGATAAGTTCATCCCTTTTTAATCACCATCCCGACGAGGCCGGGGGAGCGCAAGTTGACGGAAAATGGGCCTGCACTATCTTACCAACATTCGCATAGATAGATTCTGCCAACCAGCAATGCCGGCGTGGGGCTCTTTAAGGGCAAAAGGCACCGCCGGAAAGAGGACAAAGATCATGGACGTGTTGAACTGGAAAGACCGCGAGGACGTCAGAATAGAAAAATTTCCCTATCGGGGAAAACAGCATGATGTCAAGGGGATCAGCGTGCGCTGGCTATCTAAGGCCGGAGAAGACGACACGGGCTACCCGGAGTACGGCCTGAGATACTTCACGGCCCGGCCCGGCGGTGAAATCCCCATTCACGACCACTTCTATCAACAGACCATGTATATCCTCAGCGGACGGTTCGAATGCTGCCAGTACGATCCTCAAACCGACACGCCGGTTAAAAGCGTGATCTGCGGGCCCGGCGACGTCATCTATATTCCCAGCATGGAGCCGCACGGGATGAAAAACGTCAGCGCTACCGAACCGGGCACATTTTTATGCTGCATCTGCAACGTTTACGACAAGGCGAGCCTCTAACGGAGGAGAAGTGAGATCATTTATGGAACCCGCATTCAAACATTTAGATACGGCAACCTTTGCCGGCGGTTGCTTCTGGTGTTCGGAGTCGGACCTTGAAAAGATCGAGGGCGTCGCCGAGGTGGTTTCCGGGTACACCGGAGGCTCAAAACCAAATCCGACTTACCAGGAGGTATGCTCCGGCAGCACCGGACACTATGAAGCCGTGCAGGTCTTTTACGATCCGCAGAAGGTGACCTACCGGAAGTTGCTGGACGCTTTCTGGCGGCATGTGGACCCCACCGACAGCGGGGGGCAGTTCGTCGACAGGGGGCCGCAATACCGGACGGCCATTTTCTATCACAATGAGGAACAGAAGCGGAAGGCGGAGGCATCGAAAGCGGAGTTGGCCCGTTCAGGGAGGTTCAGCAGGGCTATCGCCACTCCCATTCTGCCCTTGACCACTTTTTATAAGGCCGAGGAGTACCATCAGGGCTATCATAAAAAGAGTCCCTTGCGCTACGAGGCTTACCGCCACGCTTCGGGCCGGGACCGGTTCATCGAAAAAATCTGGGGTGAGGTCGCGGCAGCCGCCGAAAAAGCGGACACGACTAAACGGTATGCCAAGCCCGATGATGCTGCGCTGCAGCAAAAACTGACGCCGCTGCAGTACAAGGTCACCCGCGAGAACGCCACCGAGCCGGCCTTCACCAACGAATTCTGGGACAATCATCGGCCGGGTATTTACGTAGACATCGTCTCCGGTGAGCCGCTGTTCAGCTCGACCGATAAATTCGATTCCGGTACGGGTTGGCCAAGCTTCATCAAGGTTCTCGAGCCGGAGCACGTCGTCGAAAAAAAGGACCAAAGCTTTTTCATGGTGCGGACCGAAGTTCGCAGCCGACACGGCGATTCTCACCTGGGGCACGTCTTCCCGGATGGCCCGCCGCCCGGGGGACGGCGCTACTGTATCAATTCGGCCGCGTTGCGGTTCATTGCCGAGGAAGACCTGGAGAAAGAAGGCTACGGCGAATATGTGAAGCTGTTTTGTTGACCGCACGTAAAACACTATTCCTGGCATGACCCCATTGTTTTCCCGAGTCCGGCGCTAGCCGGGTAAACCTTTCCGGGGCGGGTGGCGTCTAACGAGACAAAACCTGACGGAAAGGAGGGAAAGTCATGACATCACATCCGGTTAAAATATCCATCATGGGAATTTCTCTGGTTTTTCTCTTCGCGGGTGCGTCCCTTGCCGGCGATCGGTTTGATCATCGGCAGAAAAATCAGAAGGCGAAAATCCACCAAGGTGTCCGCAAGGGTGATATAACGAAGCGGGAACTTGTTCACCTGGCAAGCCGGCAGCGAGAAATCGAAAGATACAGGAACCATGCCCTAAGAGACGGCAATTTCAGCCGCGGCGAGAGCCGTCGTATCGACCACATGCAGGCCACGGCTAACCGGTCCATTTACCGTCACCGTCACAACGGCTACAATCAGCGCCGGCCGCATCCTTGCAACCACCCTTGTTACGTCGGACCGGCGCACGGTCATGGGCACCGGTATAACCGACCACATGGCGGCGCCGCTTTCTACAGCGCGTGGGCTTTTCCGGGATGGACTTTCGGGTTCTCCGCCCATGGGCGTTAAATGATCCCGTGACACCGATGCGACGGGGAGAAGGCGCGCATGTTCGGCTTTCTCCCCGTTACCGGCAACCGGATGGGGCGCCGCGCAGAGGAAGGTATGGTATCGAGAAAAGGAGCCGAATCGGTTGACCGACACAGGCCGGCGGCAGGAGGCGCACCGGAAGCACACCAGCCGAAGCCCGCGGCGGTGCCCGACCCACAGCTGGTCGAACGATTGAAAAACGGGGATCGGCAGGCTTCCGAAGAGCTGATCCGCCGCTATCAGGACAGAGCCTTTGGAGTGGCGTATCGAATGCTCTCCGGCGATCGCGAAGAAGCCCTGGACCTTACCCAGGAAGCTTTTGTGGCCGCCTTGCGCAACATCGACAAGTTTGCAGGCAGGTCCTCCTTCTACACATGGTTTTATCGGATCCTGATCAACACCTGCCTGGATTCCCTCAGACGCCGCAAGCGCTGGCGGCGATTGTTTTTCTTTCGACAACGGAATGCGAATGACACCCGCGAACCGTCCGAAACCCTCGAAAAAATTGCCAGCCCGGAACCTATCGCCAACCCGGGCGCAGCCGTCGACGCACGTGAGTTGCAGCGGGACGTTCGCGGTGCCATGGCGCTCCTATCCGACAGGCAGCGGATGATCTTCAACCTGAAGGTTTTCGAGGAAATGCAGATTTCTGAAATTGCCCAAACGATGGGACTGGCCGAGGGGACCGTGAAGAGCCACCTCTTTCGGGCGACCCGGATTATGAGAGGCGCCCTGGCCGACTGGTCCGGGCGTTGATTGGGGAGGGGCAGCATGTCGGACTGTACAAATCGAAATGAACAGTTGATGCTTGACGTTTACGGTGAACTGGACGCCGGGGCCCGCGCGGCCTGGGAAGAGCACCTGAAAACCTGTGCAACCTGCCGTCGGGAAAAGGAAAAGCTGACGGCCATGCTTGGCCGGGTCAGGGCAGCGATGGTAACCGCGCCGCTGTCGGTGCCAGATTCCGCCGCAACGGTCCGCAAGGTGCAAAACCGCCTGTCGGCGTTTCACCTTCCGGAGCACTGGCAGGAGTTCTTCAAAGAAAAGCGGTCGCTGTGGATTCCGGCGCTTGCGACCGCCGGCCTTGTCCTCGCGGCGACTTTTGTTGGTTACCAGCGCTATGGGAACACCGATCCTCCGGTGGCCCAGAGAATTGACATTTCGCAGAAATTGCCGGAAGATGACGAAGAGATCATTAAAAACCTGGACCTGCTGAAGAACTTCAACACCCTGGAAAAACTTGGTCAAGTGGTCAACGATGCCGCCGGCCAGAATCCTTCCGACACGAATATCCAGGGGACGCAGGGGGAAATCCGGTATGGCCACACCGAGCGCAAGGCATAGACGCGCAAAAGCCTACAGCCGCTGTGGCGGCCTCCTCTTGGCCATCGCCGGCCTTGTTTTCGCAGTTGCCTCTGTCGCCTGGTGCACGCCACCAGAGGGTCGAGGAGTGGATCTCCACAGCCATGGGCCCAAGGTGCCGAGCGGAAAAATTGACCGGTTGCCGCATCTGATGGTCGGCAATAAAAACAGCGGGTTCCAAAAAAATTACCGGGAGTGGCAGTCATTGACGCCGCAGGAAAAAGAAACCCTGCGGCGTCGGATGGACCAGTTGAACCGAATGCCGCCCCAGGATCGCCGCCATCTTCAGCATCTCAACGACAGGTTGCAGCAACTATCGCCGGACGAGCGTGGACAGCTCCAACGCGCCTTGGACAATTGGAACAACCTGTCGCCGTCTGAAAAAGAGGCCATCCGCCGAAAATTCGGAAACTGAGGCGCCCCCTGCCTCGCGGTCCGGTCCCAGAATAGGCGCTGATTCAGAAAGCATCCAGGTCATTGCTGCCATCAGTTGCCGCTATCACTGCAAGTAAAAAAGGGGCCGCCGCCCAAGGTCTGCATGCCCCGTGCATACCCTCTTTTGCGAGTTGCCCGCTCCATTCCCTTTCCACTCGGACGTAGAGCCCATTCGGTGTGATCGCCACGGCACGGATTTCCACTAAAACTCATTGAAATTGGTGATGTTTTTTGTTTGTCAACTGCTCAGAATTTGTTTTATGGTAACCGTCGTCAAAATCGAGGCCGAATTCGTGCCCTATTTTATATGCTGTGACAGGAAGGGCTTCGGCCGGGGCCGACCTTAGGCGCCTTCACGGCGCAATCCTTTTTCCACAAGCAGACAGGGGTCTCGATGAAGAAGAAAGTAATCCGACTGGCGATCGTTCTCTTGGTCCTCGCAGCGGCGGGAGCAGGGGTATGGGTTACGCTTATACGAGATCAAATAGAATCCGAAAACGAACTGGTGCTCTACGGCAACGTGGACATCCGCCAGGTGGAACTGGCCTTTAACGCCAGCGACCGCATTGCCGAGATCATGGTAAGGGAGGGCGAAGCGGTGAAAAAGGGTCAGCTGCTGGCCGTTTTGGAGACCGTTCGGCTCCAGCACGATGTGGAGCGGGCCCGGTCACAGGTGGCGGCCCAGCGCGACGAGGTGGCCAAGCTGGAGGCCGGGACCCGAGCCGAGGAAATCGGTCGGGCAAAAGCCGAAGTCGAGTCCGCCAGAGCCCAGGCCGACGATATCGAGCGCACCTACCGGCGCCTGCGACCCCTGGCAGAGAAAAACCTGATCGCCCCGGAGCAGATCGATCAGGCCAGGGCCAAGGCCGATACCGCGCAGGCCCAGCTGAAGGCGGCCGTACAGATGTTGAACCTGGCCCTCGCCGGCCCCCGGAGGGAAGACATCGCCGCGGCCCGTTCGAAGCTCAAGGCCCTCGAGGCCGAACTGGCGCTGGCCGACCGGAAGCTGGCCGATGCCGCCTTGTACGCGCCGTCCGACGGCATCATCCAGAACCGCATATTGGAACCCGGCGATATGGCTTCCCCGCAAAAGTCCGTTTTCACCTTGGCTCTGGTCGACCCGGTCTGGGTCCGCGCCTTCGTTCCGGGAACCCATCTGGGCCAACTGTTTCCGGGTATGGCCGCCCGGGTGGTCACCGACAGTTTTCCGGACAAAGCCTATCCGGCATGGATCGGCTATATGTCACCCATGGCCGAATTCACCCCCAAAACCGTGGAAACACCGGAGTTGAGGACGCAGCTCGTCTATCAGATCCGCGTTTACGTGTGCAATCCCCAAAACGAGCTGCGCCTCGGCATGCCCGCCACGGTGATCGTTCCTTTGAAACAGTCCCGCCGGCCGGCCGGCGCCGAAAGCATTCGCTCCTGCGAGGAGAACTGATGCCCGCGGCCGTCAATCAAGGATCCGGGGCGCCGATCCAAGGCGTCGATAGCGAGCGACCGGCCCTGGAGTTCAAAGGGGTATCCAAGTTTTTCTTCCAGGGCAAGCGTCGTATCCCGGCGCTTGACACCGTCAGCCTGCGCATCGGCCGCGGTCGCATCACCGGCTTAATCGGACCGGATGGCGCCGGCAAGACCACCCTGATGCGCCTGTCGGCCGGTTTGTTGAAACCGGCCACCGGCGCGATCACCGTGCTCGATATCGATGCCGTCTCCAACCCCTTGACGGTACAGGCCAGCATCGGTTACATGCCGCAGCGCTTCGGGCTTTACGAAGACCTCAGTGTTCAGGAGAATCTCGATCTTTACGCGGATTTGCAGGGTGTGCTCAAGACCGACCGGGCTGGGCGCTATGCTGAACTTAACCGGATGACCAATCTCGGTGCGTTCACCAAGCGCTTGGCCGGACAGCTTTCCGGCGGTATGAAGCAGAAGCTCGGCCTGGCCTGTTCGCTGGTGCGACCGCCGCGCCTGCTGCTGCTGGACGAACCCACGGTCGGCGTCGATCCGGTGTCGCGGCGGGAACTCTGGGCCATCGTCGGCCGGCTGGTGGCAACCGAAGGAATGAGCGTGCTCCTAAGCACCGCTTATCTGGACGAAGCCGAGCGCTGCGACGAGGTCGTAATTCTTCATGACGGCCGGGTTCTCGGCCAGGGACCACCGGGTGCTTTCAGAGCGAAGCAGGCGGGGCGGGCCTACGCCGTGAGCGCCGCCGGTCTTAAAAAACGCGAACTGCAGCAGCGCCTGGCAGACGCTGAAGGGGTAGTGGACACCGTCATTCAGGGCGAGGTGGTCCGCATGGTGATGGCCGGCACCACCGCGCCGGACCCGTCGGTCCTGCTGCCCCGTGTACCGGATGTCGACATTGCAGCCGTAGCGCCCCGATTTGAAGACGGCTACGTCGCCATGCTCACTGCCGCCCGCAGCGACGAAGCCCTCGGCCGGAAATCCCCTGCGGAAATGGATATCGGGGTGTCGTCGCCGGCGGCTGACGCCGCCGTCATCAGGGTGGACCATGTCCGGCGCCGGTTCGGCGACTTCTACGCCGTCAAGAACGTCTCCTTTGAGGTGTTTCAGGGCGAGGTGTTCGGATTGCTGGGCGCCAACGGTGCCGGGAAGACCACGACCTTCCGGATGCTCTGCGGACTGCTGCCGGTCAGCGACGGACAGCTGAGCGTGGCCGGGCGCGATCTGCGGCGGGCGACCGCCAAGGCCCGGGCTCGCATCGGTTACATGTCGCAGAAATTTTCACTTTACGGCAATCTGAGCGTACGTCAGAATCTGCAGTTTTTCAGCAGCGCCTACGGGTTACGCGGTCGGCGGCGTCGCGACCGGATCGACTGGGTCCTGAACCGTTTTGAGCTCTCCGAACTGGCCGACGCCGTCAGCGGGGAGCTGCCGCTCGGCTTCAAACAACGGTTGGCGTTGGCTGCGGCCCTAATGCATGCGCCGGACATCCTGTTTCTAGACGAGCCCACCTCCGGGGTCGATCCGATGGCGCGCCGGGAGTTTTGGCGTCACATCAATTCACTGGCCGCCGCCGGCGTCACCGTGCTGGTGACCACGCATTTCATGGAGGAAGCCGAATACTGCGATCGGTTGGCGATCATGGCGGCCGGCGAAATTCTGGCCATCGGCAGTCCGCTCGACATCAAACAAAAGGCCGGCGGTGATCGCGCGAAACCGGTACAGACCATGGAGGAAGCATTTATCGCGCTGATCGAACGGCAGGACCACATGGAAATACCGACATGAGCGACGGGGAAGCAGACGGCCACGGGAGGTCCGCGCCACCGGAAAAAACCCGCGGTGGCGGACTGATGCGGTTGCGCGGTCTGGTGCGCAAGGAATTTTTGCAGGTGGTGCGCGATCCGAGCAGTATCGGAATTGCCTTCCTGATGCCGGTGGTCCTGCTGCTGCTTTTCGGCTACGGCGTTTCCCTTGACGCCAAACACGTGCCCATCGCCGTGGTCGTCGAACAGGCCGATGCCGATACGGCCGGCTTCCTTGCGGTTTTCAGGAACAACGCCTATTTTGCCCCGCTGCTCATGCAAGACATGCGGATGGCCGAAGAGGCGCTGATGGATCATCGCGTGGACGGCATCATTTGTTTGCGGGCCAATTTTGCAAGGGATTTGCGGCAGCCGGGCGGTGCGGCGGTGCAGGTCATTTTGAACGGGGTCGATGCCAACACCGCCCGGCTGGTGTCCGGGTATGTAGAGGGCGCCTGGCTCAACTGGATGGAGCAGCGCTCCTTGAGTCTTGGAAACCCGCTGAACCTGCCGATCCAGGTGGAGCAGCGGGTATGGTTCAACAGCGCCGTACGCAGCCGTAATTTTCTCGTCCCCGGCCTGGTCGCCGTCATCATGACTCTCATCGGGGCCCTACTGACCGCGCTGGTGGTGGCTCGCGAGTGGGAACGCGGCACCATGGAGGCGCTCATGGTGACCCCTGTGGCGGTGCACGAGATTCTACTGGGCAAGTTGGTGCCGTACTTCATCATGGGCATGGGGGGTATGGGTCTTTCGGTCGCCATGGCGGTCTGGGTTTTCGAGGTCCCGCTGATCGGGTCCCTTTGGGTCCTGACGGCAACTTCGGCCCTGTTCCTGCTGGTGGCCCTGGGAATGGGACTGCTCATTTCAACTGCGGCCAAAAACCAGTTCGTGGCCGGGCAGGCCGCCATCATCGTCACCTTTCTCCCGGCTTTTCTGCTCTCCGGTTTCATCTTCGACATCGCCAGCATGCCGCCGGTGGTCCAGGGCGTGACGCACCTTATCGCCGCCCGCTATTTTGTCTCCATCCTGCAGACCGTGTTTCTGGCCGGCAATGTCTGGTCCGTGATTCTGCCCAACGCGTTGGCTTTGATGGTATTTGCCGCGCTTTTTCTCGGTCTCAGCCGCAAAAAATCGCGCAAGCGACTCGATTAAGAGGTGCCGTGTTCCTACGAATCGTTGCCTTGGTGCGCAAAGAATTCCTGGCCCTGATGAAGGATAAAAAGAGCCGCTTCACCATCGTCATCCCGCCGATCGTACAGCTTCTGGTGTTCGGTTATGCGGCTACCTACGATTTGACCAACGTTCCTTACGCCGTCTATGACGAGGACCGGGGTGCCGCGGCCCGCGACCTGCTGGGCCGCTTCAAGGGTTCGCCCTACTTTCAGGAGGTCGGGTCGATCGGTCGCGATGCCGATATCGCCCCGCTGATCGACCGCAAGGGCGCCCTTCTGGTGGTCCACATCGGTCCGCAGTTCAGCCGTGACCTGTTGACCGGCGGACGCGCCACGCTGCAGGTCATCGTCGACGGCCGCAACTCGAACACCGCCATGATAGCCCTTAACTACGTAAGGGCCATTCTCACCCGCTATAACCTGGAGTGGATCCGCCAGCATGGCGGCCCATCCCCCCCGGCCCACCTGGAGATCCGAGCCTGGTTCAACGCCAACCTGGAGAGCCGCTGGTTTATCGTTCCCGGTATCATCGGTCTGCTGACGTTGGTGGTTACCCTTCTGGTGACCGCCCTGAGTGTGGCCCGGGAGCGGGAACAGGGCACCTTCGACCAGCTGCTGGTGACCCCGCTGCGGCCGGTTGAAATTTTAATCGGCAAAGCCCTGCCGGGGTTCATCATTGGGACCGCCGAGGCGACCGTTATTATCCTGATCACCGTTTTCTGGTTCGACGTCCCGCTGCGCGGTCACATCATTACGCTTTACACCGGCCTGTTTCTCTTCATCCTCTCGGCCATCGGCATCGGCCTGATGATTTCCTCCCTGGCGGTCACGCAGCAGCAAGGGCTGATGGGTGCCTTTCTGTTCATGGTGCCGGCCATTATTCTCTCCGGATTCACCACTCCGATCGCCAACATGCCGACGGTGGTGCAACACATAACCCTGCTTAATCCGCTGCGGTATTTCATGGCGGTGATCCGCGGCGTGTTTCTGGAAAACACCCCGTTTCATTTACTGATCGACCAATACTGGCCTATGGCGATTATCGGCTTTGTCAACCTGAGCGTCGCAACCTGGTTGTTCCGCCATCGGATCAACTGATCTGAAACGGGCTGCGCCAGAGTGTGTTTTGCCACACCATAGAGCAGCCCGTTTCACATCATCGCAGGACACCGTTGGCTGCCGCCACCGCTGCCGCGGTAATCAGATGAAACAGGAAGGCGGGCAGAACGCTCTGTGAACGTTCCCTGACCAAACCGGCTGTAATACCGAAAGCGAAGGCACTGAAGATATTTGCGGTAGTCCAGGCAGTGAACATTTCCGCCACTGAACCGGATGAGATCAGCAGCCGGTAACCGATGTAAGCGGCATAAAGAAAGGCGGAGCCGACCGTCGCCCATGAAAGAAACCAACGGCTGCTGCAATGCTGGATGCGGGTCGAGCGGGCCAAACGTCCATGCACCAGGCTGCGAAACAGCAGTTCCGCGGCCAGCGGCAGGGTGATAACCATAAACAGTATTTTCTCGAAGAGAGTCCCTTTCCAGTTCGAGATGTCGGGCTGCCATATACCGCCCAGAAAACCGCAAAGAACCGCGGCGGGGAGCAGCAGCCACCAGGATGCGCCCAGAGGCGGGGCCAACCCGTACTGCCAAGACTTTTGGTAAGACAGAATCGCCAGGAACACGCCGGTCAGAAAGATTACCAGGAGCGCGGCGCCGAAATCGGGGTAGAGCAGCAAACCGAGCGGGATTTTCGCGAACCAGACGTCCGGATGCCAGAAAAGACGCAGGATTTCCGCGGGTGCCAGGATGGCCGCTGCCAATAGGGCGGCCTTCCACAAACCGGCGGCCTGCAGCCGTATGCTTGGCTTTTGAAGCGCGTCGCGGCAGGCTTGGGCGATTTCCTTGGGTTCCAGGCGCGTGCCGGTTGCCCGCGGCGAACCGCCGATGTCGGCCGACCCTCCCCAACGATTGTTTTCGGAGCGGCACTTGACGGCCGGGTCGACGTAATTCAACCGTTCGTAAACCGGTTCGAGGTCGCCCGGCATGAACAAATCCATTCGCCGCAGGGTGTATATGCCGGGGCTCTTCTGCAGAACGACCAGTCCAAGCCGGGTGCCGTAGAGGTTGTTGAGGTGGGGTTCGAGTTCATATATACCGGTGTCCGATTCGACCACCACCATGATCCGGTCGTCGGAGAGGTCGACCCGCGCCAGTTCCTTGATACCCCTGAAGTCGGTAAACTCGCTCGATTTATATATGATGCGGTCAATCTTGTGCAATATTGATGCGGCATACCCCAGGAAATCGACTTCTTCCCACAGGTGTTCCTTTTTAAACTGGATCTCATCTTTACGCAGGAAATCGATCACCCGCTGGGTTTTGCGGAGGTCTTCCGACGGCAGGGCGCTGAATTCCTTCAACTCCAGACCTAGGGCGTCGATGACTCCTTCGAGACGGACCAATGCATATAGAAATCGCATATGCATCGGCTCCTTGCGACTGATACGCTGGTGATTGAAGATCAGCCATATGGCCAACAAGGTGTCCAGGTCGGGTTCGTTGGCGTAGACCTGCCATTCCCGGTCGCGCAGATCCAGCCCTTTCAGGATCATGACCAGGGCCTGTTCGCAGGTTGCGAGGGTAAATGCGCGGACACACCCCTCGTGATGGTCGAGATTGTAGATTTTTTTTTCGTGATCCAGGAACGGCTCGCCCTGGGCAACGCCGTCAAGGTAAATGGTCCCCGGCGGCGACTTGCGCGCGGTGGCGGCCGACACCGTAAAGCCGGCCTGGATCAGAACGGTCAGGTTGGGGGCCTCGAGGCAGGTCAATACTTTCTTGTCCCCGATATCCTTGACCACATAGCGCTGCGGCAGCTCGACCGGGGGCGTCAGTCCGGCCTGCAGGTCATTGCCCGCCGCCGTCGCCTCCGACATGGAAAAGCGGTTGCCGGATTGAGGATCGGCGGCCCCTTTTGAATCGTCTTCCATGAACCGACTTTTGCGTTCTAGCGCCTGCGAGCACCGGTTCATCCGGCGGTCGAACAACTGCTCCAGCCGGTTGTGCGCGATGTCGAACGAGAATTCCGACAACCGGCATCGCCCACGGGTTTCGGGATACCTGCTGCCGGGGCGCCGTGGGCGATACGTTCGCCTATATTCATAACAGTCAATCCACCGGGGGTCAAGCACACTGATCTCGATCCGGTGGCCGGCAAGCCGGTTGACAGAGCATCGATTTATCATTTAAGGTTCACCCCTCGATTTATGGAGCGCAAGCCGGTAACCATTCAAGTTTTCATAAATTTTTAAAAACCTGGATCGTGAGGGTCTCACCCACTTTTCAGGAACGGAGGCACTGAGATGAAAAACTTTTTTTGCCTGGCCCTGATCATCCTGGTCGGCGCACAGTCGGCCGCCGCGGCCGATCAAGCCGTCGTCAATCCGCGGGTCGTTGTGGAAACCTCAAAAGGCCGTATCGTGATTGAACTTTTTCCGCAAAAGGCACCCGCTACCGTGCAGAACTTTCTGGCCTACGTGGATGCCGGCTTCTACACCGGCACCGTTTTTCACCGTGTGATCCCGAATTTCATGATTCAGGGCGGCGGTCTGACGGCAGACATGCAGAAAAAACCCACTGAAAAGCCGGTGGCCAACGAAGCCGACAACGGCTTGAAAAACACGCGCGGCTCCGTTGCCATGGCGCGCACCAGCGAGCCTCACAGCGCCACGAGCCAGTTTTTCATCAATACGGCCGACAACGAGTTCCTGAATCACCGGGGAAAAACACCCCAGGGTGCGGGCTATGCCGTCTTCGGACGAATCGCTGAAGGAATGGCGGTCGTTGATGCAATTTCGGGCGTCAAGACGGGCAGTTCGGGTATGTTCCAGGATGTACCGGTCGAACCGGTGGTGATTGAGAAGGTGCAGCGGGTGGATTAGAAGCGGCCCGACGCTTTTTTGCCTGGAGTTCGCCGTGGAGGGATTTTGCTCATGTTTCCGGCCGTAAGCGCGAGGATTCAGACCTGCGGCCCGAGCGGCGCAAGGACCCTGTGAAGTTCGACGGTTAGATCGACTTTTGCGATGTGGTTTTCCATGCCGGCAGGTGAAAAGGGCAGTTCCGCGAAGATCCTTTTCTCCTGCCGATTCGAGAGTGTCCGCAGCCGGCGGAGGCGGGCGCGATATGCCGGTGTGGCCCCGTATCGCTCCATGATATAGGCCATCCTCTCTTCCAAGCCGACGATACGGTCGTGCAGGACCCTTTTGTCCGCGTAGTTGACGATTTCGGCCTCCGAAGGCGTGTCGCTTGCAAAGTAAGTGTCCAGTTCGACATGCTGCCGGATAACGTCGCCCACCTCCGCGTAACCGCGGCCGGCAAGCAGGTCACAGCCGCTTTCAGAATGTTTCTCCCCGGTTGTCAAGCTGCGGGTCTTGGTGATGTCGTGCAGCAGTGCCGCCGCCTGGACCAGGTCCCGATTGAGCCTGCGCCCTTTTTTGCCGAGCTGGTACGCCAGTAGCTCGGCCACGCGGCAGACCTGCAGGGAATGCCGTATGATATGGTCCAGCATGCGCATCTCGCGCATGAGCCGGTAACAGTATTCGCGAGATGGAATCCTCATCTTCGTTTCCGTAATTGCAGTCTCTATTTTTACGACGTATACAGGTTTGTGAGTGACATTACAACCGGAGGTGAAGACGATGAAAGCCTATCCCCTGGCCATGGTTCCCGGTCCGGTCAGTTTGCCCCGGGCCGTGATCGAGGCCCTGACAAACAATTACGGCTCAGCCGATCTGGAGGCCGAGTTTTTCGACCTTTATGATCGCACGGTTGCCGGGCTGCAGCAAATTATGGCCACCGCCGACACGGTGGTGATCCAGTCCGGTGAGGGGATGGTGGTTCTCTGGAGTGCTCTCAAGAGTTGCCTGGCACCCGGCGACCGAGTGCTGTCGGTCGCCACCGGTGTGTTCGGCCACGGCATTGCCGAGATGGCCGCTGCGGTCGGGGCCGATGTGCGCAAGGTCAGCCTGCCCGACGACCAAACGATTTCTGCGCTGAGCGAAATCGAACAGGCGATTGCGGCTTTCAAACCAAAAATGATAACGGTGGTGCACTGCGAGACGCCTTCAGGCACGCTTAACCCGATCGCGGATCTCGGCCGCTTGAAGAAAGCGCTCCGGGTGCCGTTGCTCTATGTCGATGCCGTCTCCAGCATCGGCGGCGCGCCCGTATTGACCGATGATTGGCATATCGACCTGTGCCTGGGCGGTGCTCAGAAGTGTTTGAGCGCGCCCCCGGACATGGCCTTTCTGTCGGTAAGCGCGGATGCCTGGGAGATAGTCGAGCAGGTGAACTACGCCGGATACGATGCGCTGCAGCCCTTTAGGGCCGTTCAACAGACGCGCTACTTCCCCTATACCCCGAACTGGCACGGTCTGGCGGCTCTTCACGCCGGTGCGCAATTGATCCTCGCCGAGGGACTGCCCGCTGTCTTCGAGCGCCATGCCAGGGCGGCTGACTACTGCCGCCGGCGGCTCGACGATATCGGGCTGAGACTTTTCCCGGCGCCGGGTGCCGTTCCGTCGCCGACGGTGACGGCCGTTTATCTGCCGGCCTCGATGCCATGGTCCGACTTTGACACCAGATTGCGCAAACGGGGACTTGTGGTGGGCGGCAGCTACGGTCAACTGGCCGGCAAAATTTTCAGGCTCGGCCACATGGGCTCCCAGGCGGAAGAAACATTGGTCCGCCGGGCCCTTGATGTCATTGCCGAGGTGCTTTAACAGCCGATGGGGGATGTAATTTCAGCCGATCAAAGCATCGGGCCGTCTCGGTCTCTCTGAGGTTCACAGAGTTGACCTGAATTTGCTTCGCTGCTGCCGTTCTGCATCGGTTACATGACCATCACGCTCGGCGATGTGAAGAGGTGACGTATGATCAAAAGGGCAGCCGCAGTTATGGTCGGCATTTTCATCTGGGTTGCGGCAACCGCACTTGCCGACGAACCGCTCAAGGTTATCGAAACCCGAATCGATCGGATCATCAAGATTCTGGGCGACAAGAGCCTTAAGGAGGATGTCAAGGTCAAGAAACTCGAGACGGCGGCCGATGAAACCTTTGACTACGTTTATCTTTCGAGAATGACGCTCGGACGCAACTGGTTGAATTTCGACGACGATCAGCGCAGCGAATTCATCGAACTCTTCCGCCGGCTGCTGGAGAAAAACTACATGGGCCAGTTGTTGCAGTACAGCGATGAAAAGGTCGTGTTTCGCAGGCAAACAATGCTGTCGGAGACCAGAGCCGAAGTCAGCAGCAATGTTGTCGCGCGTGACAAAACGATCCCGATCGCCTATCGGCTGATTCGAAGAGATGGCGATTGGAAAGTATACGATCTCGTTATTGAAGGCGTCAGTCTGGTGAGCAACTACCGGACGCAATTCAACGATATTCTGAGCCGGCAGACGCCGGCCGAGATGCTTTCGATACTCAGGAAGAAGGTTGCCGAGACCAGCGGGTAGGTCTGCTGCCGTTTTCCGACTTTTAGTGGATCCCCTGCCGACGTTTCGACCGATGGACGACGATTGTTTGCGGCCGTCAAATCAATAGTCAACCATAACGGGGAGCATAAGAAAAAGGATTCGTTTATCCTTTTATAAATAACTGTTGCAAATTTGTGGGTTTGAACTTATGGAGTCGATTCAAACGGCACACGAGATGTGCCAAAAATAAAACTCGTCGATTGGGAGGGAAAATGGCCGAAACGGTAAAGTTGTTGAAAAACATTGCTGACGACCTGAAAACCATTAGCAAAGAAATCAATGCCATTGCCATACAGGTCGGCAAGACAACCAAGGTACAAACCAAAATCACCGCAAAAACCAAGCCTGTCAACAAAGGGGGCAAATCGAAGGCGCCCAAGAAGCCAGCGCCTGAGAAAACCTCACCATCGGCTAAAGAGTCAACCTCGATTGTGGATTCTGTTCTCGGGGTTATCACAAATGCCGATGGAAGCATTGCTCACGCTGCCATTCTCGAGAAGACCGGTCTCGGCCAGCGCCAGGTATCCAATGCCATATTCAAATTGAAGAAGCAGGGCAGGATCAAGAACGTCGACAGGGGCGTCTATGCACTGGTTTGATCACCGTGTTTCTCAGTTTCGAAAGCAGGGCCTTGCGGCCCTGCTTTTCTTCATTTGCGAAAGTTTTTCAAAATGTCCTTGACCGGGTCCTCGTATTTTTTGAGTCCTTTCTTATCGATAAATTCTTGAACTTTGTCGGATTCAAGAAGTTTTTCCTGAATTTGCTGCTTTGCTACCGATTCCAGATCCGGTGCAAATTTCGGTTCGGAGAAGGTCCCGCTGATCAGCACCGGTATCATCACCTTCGAATAGTCCTTCTGTTCAACCTGTTTCCCAGGCCTTCGGACCACCTTTGGTTCCACCCGAAAATCCAATTTTTCGCTCACCAGGTCGGCTTGCCCAACGACCGCGACATCCAGGACGGGTGACTGCAGTTTGGTCTGAACCGTGTCGATGATCCCATTTCTGATTGAAAACGGCACCGCCAACTCGGTGAATTCCGTTTGGGAACCACTTGCGGCAAATTGTCCACTGCCGAAGGCGGCCCGGATATTTTGGATCATGGCAACCAGATCGATTCCTTTGATGGCCCCGTCAGAGAAGCGCAGATCGCCATCCCCGTTCAGGGTTTTCTTTACGGTTAACGCCTCATCCCCGCTGAAGGACAAATTGACGGCGGCATCAACCGTGCCTTCCAGAAAATCCTTGTCGAGGTGGTCTTTCACCAACGGACCGGCCTGAACATTGTTGAGCTGGAACTTGGCCGTGCTTCGCGGAACGTTCTGGCTGACGTTCATGCTGGCGTTAAGGTTCAGGTGGCCTCCGTAGAGATCGGTCTGCAGCGGTTCTACACGCAGGACGGCGTCTTTTCCACGGACGTGCAGAATGAAGTTATTGAGCTTGGCCTTGGCCACGGTCACTTCGCCGATTTTGATCTTGCCGTCCAACACCAGTCGACGCAAAGCAGCGTAATCGGTTTTCTTACCGCCGTCTGTGCCACCCGCCGCTTGGTTCGCCGGCGGTTTTACCGCGGGGGGCGGCGATTCTTTTCCGGATTTGGGCGGCAGATAGCGATCGAGGATGATCCGGTCCAGCTCGGCCGTGAAGGCGATATCGGGGCGTGCGAATTCAGCCATGTGGGCGTTAAAACTGATCTTGGTGTCATCGAGGGCCAGCCGGCCGTTTGAGACCGAAATTTTATCGGCCCCGGCCGCGATGGCGGCCTGCAGCGACAGCTTGCTCAAAGCCCCCGAATCGGCGGTAGCGATCACATCGGACTGACCCAATCGTGCCAGAAGTTTACGGGGGGAAAACTCGGCGACGGCGACGGTGAGGTCGGCACGGGGATTGTCGGCCGGTGAGGCAATGCTGCCTTTAAGTGTCAACGCCAGCTCGGAGAGAAGCTCGACGTTCAGGTTCAGCGGAATGGTGGCCTTACCCGGATCCTGGCCGATCGGACCAAGAATGCCGTTTAACGCAACCGGTTTGTCGTCCATGCGCGCGGACAACGCCAACCCGATGGGTTTATCAAAGGAGAGATCCGTGAGGACTAGATCGAGGTGATCGATGGTCTTGCGCATGTCGGAGGCCTTATCGATCCAGACAATCGATCCCTTGGCGACGGAAAAATCACCGACCGCCAGAGAGCGGATCGGCAGTCCCTCGACCGGTTTTTCCGGCGTTGACTTCTGAGCGGTTTCCGTTTTCGGAGCGCCGGTTTTTTTTGTCTGAAACTCCCAGTTCCCCTGACCCTGCTTGTTCTTAATGAGCACAACCTGGGGTTCATCCATAACGAAGCGCTTGATTTGAACGTCGCGTGAGAGAAGCGGCATCAGTTTGACCCGCACATCGAAGGATTTGATGGATATGAAATCCGTTGCCTCGAAACCCGGCGGATTCCCCAAATGAAGATCGGAGAAAGAGACGCCGGCAAACGGGAAGAAAGAAAGATTGACGTCTCCACCCACCGAAAAGGGTCTTCCGGTCATTTCGGTGACTTTGGTTTCAAGTAAAGTCTTGTACTTATTTGCGTCGACGAAGAAGGGCAGCACGAGAAGAATCAGGATGACCAGGGCCACCACCCCGCCCACGGCAATCAGCGCCCATTTCACTACTTTTTTCATGTCAAACTCCTTTTCTTGACGGTCGAGTCCACCACCTGGCTCCGATCAATTTTTACCATCGGCCGCTTCGGACGACACCTTTTTTTCGGCTGCGATGAAGGCGGATACCCGATCGGCAAAGGCCCGGTTGATGGTTTGGACCAGCGGATGACCCACCGAGGCGAGCTGCAGCCGGTCGATCGAACCAACCGGCAGGATGTCGATCGTCGTGCCGGTGATAAACGCGGCTTCAACTCGGCACAGATCCTGTGTGTTCAGCCTGGTTTCCCGCACATCGATTCCCAGCGTCCGGCAAAGGGCCATGACATGCTGGCGGGTAACTCCCAGAAGGACGGTGTCTGCAGGCGGTGTGCAGAGCTGAGCGTCTATCAAAAAAAAGAGGTTCGACCGAGTGCCCTCGGATATGAATCCATTGTCGTCCACCAGCAAGGCTTCGTATGCTCCAGCGGCTTCCCGGACAGCCCTGACCCGCTCGCGGTAGGAGGTCTTGAGGGCTTTTATTTGCGGATTTCGACGTTCACCGCCGTAGAGAATGGTGTGGACACCGCGCCGATAGGCCTCTTGTTCCGGAAAATCCTGCCGAACGAAATAGGTCAGAAAAACCGACGCCTCTTTTTCCGGATACCACACCAGTTTTACGTTGATATCGGTACAGCCGTTTCTGACGACCAGCGCGTCGATTTCAGCCCGCACCTGTGCCGATGGTTTTTCGAAGCCGGTTCCCAGCAAGGCCGCCGATCTGCGCATGCGGGTCAAATGATCTTCAAAAAACAAGGGCACGCCATCGATCAGTTTGATGACCTCATAAACGCTTTTGCCATCGATCCGCTCGAAGATGGCGACTCCGCTTGAAGAGTGCAGCTCCCCGTTTACGAAGAGAAAGTCAAAAGCGACATCAGAATTCAACGGTCGGTACCTGCTGGTTTGAACACGGGTATTGCGCGAGGTGGTTGTGAGAATCAAGGTCACTCGGTATCATCAACCTGTTGCAGTAGCTTGCGTTCGATTGTTACGGAAGCTGCGGCGCGTTGCCGATTGTTTCTGCCATAGGGTGTATTTTATATCCATTTCAAAAAAAGTCAAAATGATGCCGCGCTAGGGTTTCGCTTCCGGTGATCCCAACGATTGCGAATCGGAAAATCCGGGTCGCGGCCGTGCGCTGCGCCCGGCCCGTGAAATACCGCAAACCGGCGCGAGTATCTGGTTTTGGATCGACCGTGGTCGCGCTCTCACCGGAATCGGCGACCGGTGGAGTCTATTTAGGAGCCTTGCGGCGAAAGGCCACGGCAAAACCCTTCTCGGTGGACCGCACGATCCGACCGGTGACCCTGATCGGTTTTTTATCATCGGTCAGGCAGAAAGATAGTCGGATTTTTTCGCCGACAGCCGGGGGGGCGGGGGTTTCGATAAACACGCCGACGTTGCTGATGTCGCGGATGACATCCTGGCGCAGGAAATTGTTGACTTCATAATCGACCGCAATTTTGCGTTTACGCCGCCGATCGGCGCGACCGCTCTTGTACTTCTTGTGATCCAGCTGGCTCAGCAGCTCGATCTGCTGGGCCATGGTCATGTCACAGATCAGATCGATCAGGCGCGCCGTAATCCTGGTTTCGTCGACAATGCGGTCCTTTTCGTTCGGCATCCGATCACCGTCTTTTCAGTCGCGCAGTGGCGAAGGCGAAATAAGTGCTCTCGATGCTTGAGCTCGCTCTCAGGCGGCGGTCGCGGTCGGCATTTACCGCCAGATTGCGGCCAAGCGGCTATTTGCATGGCGGCGGCGTCTTCAGCAGCTCGATGATGCGCGGAACCTGTTTCTCCTCGGCCAATTGCAGGGCGGTTCTTCCCTTGCCGTCATTGTGTTTGAGGTCTGGGCAGGCAACCAGCAGCGAACGGACGACGTCTGCGTGGCCGCCACTGACGGCCAGCATCAAAGCTGTGTTGCCGTCCTTGTCGATCAGGTTGACATCGGATCGGCTTTTAATCAGTTGGCGGACAATTCGGTCATGGCCGTCAGTGGCGGCAAACATGAGCGCGGTCCGGCCCATATAGTCCGTCAGAGAGACATCGGCCCCTTTTTGCAGGAGATCTTGCACAATTTCGTGATGGCCATTTCCCGCAGCAACCATCAACGCCGTGGAACCGTTTCGACTGGCCGCATTCACCTCGGCCCTCTGCGGCAGTAAAATGCGCACGATGTCCGTGTGGCCGAACTGGGCCGCCAGCATCAATGCCTGCCATCCGGCGTTTCCGCTGGTGTTGGCATCGGCACCGCGGGCGATCAGCAACCGCACGATCTCCGGGTGACCATTCATAGACGCTTGCATCAGGGCCGTCCATCCGGATGAGTTCCGGCCGTCGGGATCGACACCCGCGTCGAGCAGTCGGCGCACGTCATCCTGCAGGCCCATTTCGGCGGCAGTGACCAGAGACTCCGACGGGTCGACCGCCATTGCGCTGTCGAGCGGCGTCAGCGCAGTTAAGAGCAGGATAAAAACGGCGACAACTAAAGGCTTCCAGGGGTGAAAGGACCTCATGTTCTTCTCCACCCAGACGCTGCACAGTCCGTCCCTTGCCGCGGATCATCGATATCATCGATGGCCGGACGACGGTTCAATTGTCTATTATCATAGCAGGTCGAGATGCCAATCACAAATTTTTCTTAAAGCCGGGCCGGCCCGAGTATGGCGTCTAAATGTTCTTGCCGTACCCGAATTCTGCTGCTAAGTAGGTGAATAAGGCGCGTATCGACGTGTACCCCCTGACATTATCGATTTGGAGTCCGTTCAAAATGGAAGAATCCATCCGCCTGACCGAAGACCTGATCCGGTTCAAATCCACGCATAGCCGCCCGTCTGAAATCCAACGCTGCGCCGATTTCATCGAAGATTTTTTCACCGCCAACGCCATCGATTACCAGCGGTTGGAGTTTCAGAATTATCCCTCCTTGCTGGCTGTGCCGCGAAGCGGGCAATTCGCCATGCTCCTGATGACCCACATCGACGTGGTGGAGGGCGCCGACCGGCTGTTCGAACCTTGGCGGCAGGATGGAAAGCTCTTCGGCCGCGGCAGTATCGACGACAAGTATGCGGCCGCCCTCTCGCTGGTGCTCCTCAAGAACCACTTGCAGCGGTGCCGCGACCGCGGTGGAGGTCAGCAGGACCTGCCTTTCGGCATTCTGATCACAACCGATGAGGAAATCGGCGGGGCCAACGGCGCCCGGAAAGTGCTTCCCCTCGTTAAGGCCGACTTTTGCATCGCCCTTGACGGCGGCAGTGTCGACAAGATCGTTGTCAAAGAAAAGGGGATCCTGCGCCTCAAGCTGATCACCGAAGGCAAATCCGCACACGGCGCCCGTCCCTGGCTCGGCGAGAACGCCATCGAGAAACTGTTCGACGATTATCGAATTATCCGTATGTTTTTCGAAGATTCAATGCCAGACCATTGGCACCGGACCATCAATTTCGGCCGGATCGCGGCAGGGAAATCGGTCAACCAGGTCCCGGACAGCGCCGAAGCCCTGTTCGACATCCGTTACACCGAGAGCGACGACGTCGACGCGCTGGTTGCGGACATGCAGGGCAGAATCGGCGGCCGTCTGATAATCGAAGAAAAAGAACCCCTGTTCATGGGCGGGCAATCGCCCTATCTGGACCGGCTGCTGGCCATTGCGACGGGAACCTCGACCGGATTCGAACACGGTGCCAGTGACGCCCGGCACCTGAGCCAGCACGGCATCAAGGGGATCGTCTGGGGCGCCGACGGCGATATGAGTCAGCACACCGCCGAGGAACACGTCAACATTGCCAGTGTCTTCACGCTTTATGAATTGCTCGACACATATTTGGACGACCTGGCGGCCACGCCGAAGCATTGATCCTGCCGGTCTGCTTTCGCGCCGTGCAAATTACAAGCAGCTCCCGCCGATTCCGGCCGTCGGCCTTTTAATATCAATGAATACCGATGAGAGGGGGCGTGCGCCCGTTCGCACGCAACACGCAACCCAAAGGAGGTAGGCGATGAAACGATTGGCGGTTTTGATGAGCGTACTCGTTCTTGTTCTGGCAGGCACTGCCGTTGCGGCGCCCAAACCGGGCGGGACCCTCGTGTTCGGTCGCGGGGGCGACAGCGTCGGTTTGGACCCGGCTTACGAGACCGACGGAAACTCGTTCATGATCTGCGACAACGTTTACGAAGCACTCGTTTTTTACAAGGATGAGTCGACTGCCTTAGAGCCCGGCCTGGCCGAGTCCTGGGACATTTCACCGGACGGACTGACCTATACCTTCCATCTTCGCAAGGGTGTCAAATTCCACGACCAAACGCCCTTTAATGCCGATGCCGTCGTGTTTTCCATCGCTCGCATGATGAAGGACCGCAATGTGAAGTTCTTCGGCAAACCCCTTGAGATCCCGGCCCAGGAGAGACCGCCGGAGTATTGGGTGTCCATGGAAATGGATGAAACCGTCGGCGCCATCGAGGCGCTGGATGAATTCACCGTGGTCTTCAAGCTCAAACGGGTGGAAGCGCCGTTTCTGGCCAACATGGGAATGGACTTTGCCGACATCATCAGCCCCACGGCATTCATGGCAAACCCCAAAGAGTTCATCCGAAATCCTGTGGGCACCGGCCCTTTTAAATTCGTGAAATGGGTCAAGGACGACCGGATCATTCTGGAGAAAAATACGGACTACTGGGACAAATCCGGCGGGCCTTACCTGGACCAGCTCATTTTCAGGTCAATCCCGGAAAACTCGGTTCGTTTTCTGGAACTCAAAACCGGTAATATTCATATCTGCCAGTTCCCCAACCCCGCCGATATCGCCTTGGCGGAAAAAGACAAAAACCTTATTCTGCCGACCCAGCCGGGAATGAACATCGGCTATCTGTCATTCAATCACACCAAGGAGCCTTGGAAGAGCAACCTCGACATGCGCAAGGCCATTGCCCATGCGATCAACAACAAGGCGATAGTGGACAACATCTACCAGGGGATGGGGCAGGTTGCCAAGAATCCGATCCCGCCCACCATGTGGGGATACAACGACAAGGTTCCGGGCCTTGCGTATGACCCCCAGAAAGCCAAGGAACTGATGAAAAAGGCCGGTTTTCCCGATGGAACCGGACTGGGCGAAATCACCCTGTGGTCGATGCCGGTTCCCCGGCCTTACAATCCGGATGGATTGAAGATCGGCGAAGCCATGGCGGCGGATTTGGCCAAGATTGGGATCAAGGCCAAGGTGGTCACCTTCGAGTGGGGGACCTACCTGAAACGCCAGCGGGAACAGCCGGCGGACATGGACTTGTTCCAGCTTGGTTGGACCGGCGACAACGGCGATCCGGATAACTTTCTGGCCGTCCTCTTCGACGGCTTGGCTTCCGAGGCCATCCGGACCCAGTGGCACAATGAGAAGTATCACCAACTCATGGTCAAGGGTCGCCAGACCATCGATCAGAGCGAACGGGCTAAAATATATGAAGAGGCCCAGCAGTTGATCTACGACGAGGCCCCGGTCATCTCAATAGCCCACTCGACGGTTATCTGGCCGGCGCTCAAAAATGTGCAAAATTTCAAATTACACCCCACCAGTTCGGTGCGAATGAAGAACGTCTGGTTGGAATAACCGGCCTATTGTACGAAGCAATTGAATAAAACCGGTAAAAAGTGAGGTCGAAGATAAGCACCGGTCAAAGGGAAGGGGGTCTCACCCCTTTGACCGGCTTTGCTCTTCTGGTTGCCGTGTGCGAAACCTGAATGGACACTGCCTAAAAGATAAAATCGACGGCCATGCTCGCATACGTGATTCGAAGATTATTGATCCTGATCCCCACGCTGCTGGGGGTTTCCATCATCGTCTTTCTCATGTTGCATATGACGCCCGGCGACCCGGCGGAGTTGCTTTTGGGAGAACGCTCCACGGTTGAGTCTTTGGCGCAGATGAGAGAACATTTAGGGCTCAATGAACCACTTCATGTACAGTACGGCCTCTTTCTCAAGCGGTTGCTGAAAGGCGATTTGGGGGAAACCATCTGGACCCGCCAAAAGGTCTGGACCGAGGTGCGCCAACGGTTTCCGGCCACCATTGAGCTGTCCGTCGTGGCGCTGTGCATCAGCTGTTTCTTCGGTGTCATTTTAGGGATTATTTCGGCCACCAGGCAATATTCGATTTTTGATTATATCAGTATGCTCGGGGCGCTGGCAGGGGTCAGTATGCCGATTTTCTGGCTGGGGCTGGTGTTCATGCTGATTTTCTCCCTTAATCTCGGCTGGTTGCCGCTCTCGGGACGCTTGAGCATCGGGATCGATCTGGAGGTCGTCACCAATTTTTATATTCTGGACGCCGTTCTGACCCGCAACTGGGCGGCCCTGAGGGATGCCGTGTGGCACATCATCATGCCGGCGGTGACACTGAGCACCATTCCCACGGCCATCGTGGCGCGGATGACCCGTTCGGCCATGCTGGACGTCCTGCGCCAGGACTATATCAAGACGGCTAAAGCCAAGGGCCTCTCGAACTTCAGCGTCATCTTCAAACATGCCCTGCGCAATGCTCTGATACCGGTTGTCACCACCATCGGCCTTCAGTTCGGCGTTCTGCTGGGCGGTGCCATTCTGACCGAGACCATATTTGCCTGGCCCGGTGTGGGCAAGTGGATGTACGATGCGGTCATGCAGAGAGACTACATGGTGATCCAAGGCGGCACGCTTTTTATTGCCGGCCTCTTTGTTCTCATTAACCTGTGCGTCGACGTTCTGTATGCGGTCATTAACCCGAGAATCAGTATGCAGTGATAAAATCGCCTTGGGGCGATTTTATGAAACGTGGCTGCGCCGCTCTAAAAACGCTGAGTGCAAGCTGGCTGCAGCGGGACAACCGAAAGATTCGTGTCGACTTGATTATGGCGACCGCGCGCGACAACCATAAAGATCCGCATCTCCGCCACCCGATGGTGGAACAGATGAGCCAGCTGTGGCGCAACAAGACCGCCGTTGCCGGTTTGGTGATCATCATTGTTTTCTTTCTCACCGCGATTTTTGCGCCCTTGCTCAGCCCCCATGATCCGCTGGAGACGGAGCTGTATGATCAACTCAAGCCGCCCCTGTGGCATGAAAAGGGAACGTCAAAATACATTCTGGGTACCGACGAGTTGGGGCGAGACACTCTTTCGCGGATTATTTTCGGAGCACGGGTCTCGCTCATCGTTGCGATCGTCAGTGTCGGTCTGGCGTTTGTGTTCGGCACGTTGCTCGGTTCCATTTCCGGGTATTATAAAGGAGCGACCGACAGCATCATCATGCGTATCATGGATATGATTCTGGCCTTTCCTTATCTGCTTCTGGCCATCGTTGTGGTCGCCTACCTGGGTCCCAGCCTGCAAAACGCCATGATCGCCATCGGGATCACCTATGTACCCCGCTTCGCCCGCATCGTTCGCGGCAGCGTCCTGGAAGAGAGTGAAAAAGACTACGTCATGGCCGCCCGCTCGATCGGCGCCGGCAATCTGCGGATCATCTTTCTGGCCATCCTGCCCAACTGCATGGGACCTCTGATCGTGCAGACGACCCTCAGCATGGCCTCGGCCATCCTGGATGCGGCGGCACTGAGTTTCCTGGGGTTGGGCGCGCAGCCGCCGACCCCCGAGTGGGGCGGCATGATCGCCAGGAGCCGGGGCTTGATTCTGCGCGCTCCCTGGGTGATGACCTTTCCCGGCATCGCCATCCTGTTGGCCGTTCTCGGTTTCAACCTGCTGGGCGATGGTCTCCGGGACGCACTCGACCCGCGATTGAGAGATTGATCAGCATGGCAATGTGGCAAACATGCTTTTAGATATCCAACACCTGAAAACCTATTTCTTCGTCCGCGGCCAAGTGGCCAAGGCGGTCGATGATGTCAGTTTGACGGTTGGTTCCGGCCAAACCCTCGGGCTTGTGGGCGAGTCCGGTTGCGGCAAGAGCGTTACCGCCCATTCCATTATCCAGCTCATACCCGAGCCGCCCGGCAAGGTCGTCGGCGGCAAGGTTCTCTTCGACGGTACCGATCTTCTGAAACTCAGCGAGAGCCGAATGCGTCGCATTCGCGGCAACCGCATTTCGATGATTTTTCAAGAGCCGATGACCTCACTGAACCCGGTGTTCACGGTGGGCGAGCAGGTCGGCGAGGTCATCCGCCTGCATCAGCGCCTCTCCCGCAAGGATACGCGTCGGCGTGTCGCGGAAATATTCCAATTGGTCGGCATCCCGGCACCGCTGAAGCGGCTGGGAGACTACCCCCATCAGATGAGCGGTGGCATGCGCCAACGGGTGATGATCGCCATGGCCCTGGCCTGCCATCCCCAACTGATGATTGCCGACGAACCGACCACGGCGCTCGATGTCACGATCCAAGCCCAGATTCTGGACCTGATGAACAAGCTCAAGGCAGAAACCGGCGCCGCTATCCTCTTCATCACCCACGATTTGGGCGTGATTGCCGAAATGGCCCAACATGTGGCGGTGATGTACGCCGGCAAGATGATGGAATACGCCGATGTGGATACGCTTTTCTCCGATCCCAAACATCCTTACACCGTGGGCTTGATGAATTCGATTCCGGTCCTCGGCCATAAAACCCGTGACGGTCGTTTGAGCACCATAACGGGCGTGGTCCCCTCGCTGTTCGACCTGCCGGACGGCTGTCTGTTCAATGACCGTTGTCCGGATGTCTTCGACGATTGCCGCCGTATCGAACCTGACATGTACGGTGTCGGCCACAACCACACGGCACGGTGTTTGAAATATGCCTGAAAACAGCCAGAGCCCCCCTCTGGTGGAAGCCAGACATCTCGTAAAACACTATCCCATCCGTGCAGGTGTGTTCTTGAAAGAGGTGGCGGCGGTGAGGGCCCTCGACGGCGTGAGCCTGGCGGTGCGCTCCGGTGAAACCTTGGGGCTGGTCGGCGAATCCGGCTGCGGCAAAACGACTTTCGGCCGCGCCATTCTGCGGCTGGAGGAACCGACCGCCGGAGAAGTGCTCTTCAAGGGTCAAAACATCCTGGCCTGCAATCCGAAAAAAATGCGCGCCCTGCGCAAACAGATGCAAATCATCTTTCAAGATCCGTTTTCCTCCCTGAACCCGCGCAAGACGATCGCCCAGATCATCGGCGAACCATTGGTGGTTCACGGCATTAAAAATAGAAAACAAAGGGAGGAGCGGGTGCTCTACCTGCTCAACGTCGTCGGCTTGCGGCCGGAGCAGATGCGGCGTTATCCGCATATGTTCTCGGGCGGTCAACGACAGCGGATAGGTATCGCCAGGGCCTTGGCGCTGAATCCCGAACTGATCGTCTGTGATGAGGCGGTTTCGGCCCTGGACGTCTCGATCCAGGCCCAGGTGCTCAACCTGCTCAAGGACCTGCAGCAGGAATTCGGTTTGACGTACCTTTTTATTTCGCACGACCTGCACGTGGTCGAATACGTCAGCGACCGTGTGGCGGTAATGTACCTGGGCAAGATCGTCGAGTTGGCCCCCAGCAAGGAACTTTACAAAAAGCCGCTGCACCCCTACTCACAGGCCCTGCTCTCGGCCTCCCCGATGCCGGACCCGAAGCGCAAACACCAGCGCATCATCCTCAAGGGTGATGTCCCCAGCCCGATCGATCCGCCCTCGGGATGTCGGTTTCACACCCGCTGCATCTATGCCCGTGATCTCTGCAGCCGGGAGGTGCCGGCTCTGCGGGAAATCGACGCCCGTCATTTTGCGGCCTGTCACTTTGCCGGCGATGTGGGTATCAAATTTTAAGCAGCCGGCGACCTGTTCCTAGGCCGGAATTTGCGTCAGCATTTCGGTCTCGAGATGCCTCTGGAGTTCGAAGCCCTTGGCAATCCCCAAAACCAAGGAGATCGATCGCGGATAGAGGGCCGCTTGGGTTCAGAGGTTTATCCCATCATCAGGAGCAGCGGATGCAGTCGATCGCCCCTGGGCGCCGGTATGCCGATGAGGACAAATTCCGGCGGGCTGTTGCAGCCGTTTTGCTGGCGTTTCTCCTATGGACCCTCTGGACTGTCGCGGGCTGCGCTCGGCCGGTCGTCCCTGCCGAACGGGTTGACGCCGGGCGGCGCAACGAGGCGAGCGACCTCTTCCCCCCTGCCGCACCGGACCGGTTTTACAACGACCTCTTCACACGCCGCGACGGCGGTTGGACCGGCGGCGACGGCACCCGGTCGGTGCCGCTGCCGGAAGGCCGGATTCTGTGGCTGTTCGGTGATACCTTTCTTGGGGCAGTCGGGCCGGATCGCAGCCGTCCCCACTCGACCCCGATGGTTCGTAACACCTTTGTGGTCCAAAGCGGTGCCACCCTTGTGACCTTGCACGGCGGCAACTCGGCTTCTCCCCACGCCTTTGTCACGCCGCACGAGAAAGGATCGTGGTACTGGCCCTCGGACGGCCTGGTCGAGGGAAACCGGCTGCGCGTCTTTCTGCCCCGATTCAGCGCCACCGGACCGGGCATGTGGGACTGGCGCTGGAGTGGAACCGACATTGGAACTTTTTCACTGCCGGAGTTGAGATTGGAGAGGGTCACGGCTGTAGTAGCGGCCAACCGCGTGATATACGGCGCGGCACTTTTAGAAGATGCCGATTTGACTTACATCTACGGTGTCGAAGATTTGCCGAGTGCCAAGCATGTCCACATCGCCAAGACAGATTCCGGGCGGCTCGACGATGCCTGGGCATACTGGAATGGAGAAGAATGGACCGCCGACCCGCTGGCGTCAAAACGACTTTTTTCCGGCGCGGCGCAGCAGTTCAGCGTCATCAAGACCGGCGATCGCTACGTGCTGATCACCTCCGACAACCGGAACCCCTTTGACAGCGCCATAGTCGCCTACGATTCACCCTCGCCAAACGGCCCCTGGTCCCTGAAGTCACTCCTCTACCGCCCGCCGGAAGCAAAAGGCGACATCGTCGCCTATAATGCTTTGGCGCATCCACACCTGTCGCCTCAGGGCCGCTTGCTGGTCTCCTACAACCTGAATCACATCCGTGACGCCGAGGCCGCCTATCGAAATGCAGACGTTTACCGTCCGCGGTTTGTCCTCGTCGACCTCAAAGCGCTGCGAAATGAGCCATGAGCAGGGGTGCCGCTTCAGGAAAGCTCGCCCTCGTAAAGCCTCAAGAATCGTTGAGACTGTCGATGAGTTTCCTCAACCTGCCGAAATCACCCTGCTTGAAGTCGATCACCAGTCGCTGGAGGTGAGCGATATCCGGTTCATCTTTCTCCTCGGGCAGGGCTTCCGAGAGTACGATTTTGCCGCCGGGCTGCAAAATACCGGCGAATTGATGCATCAAGTCTGCGACAATCCATGGTTCGATGGGTGAATTCAGGCGAATGACCAGGCGGCCGTTGACATACCGCAGGCTGTGATATCGGCGATAGAAATGGTTGATCCGCTCGACGGCTTTTGAGACCGAATCGACCCGCTCGATATGATTGAAGTCGGACGCGCTGATGAGGTGGCGTTTCAGCAACTCTCTTTCGAAAAACTCCAGGCACTGGGACCAGTATCTTCCGCCCGGTTCATCAATAAGGATGAGCGGCAGGGAGTACCGTTTGCCGGTTTGCACGAGCGTGATGCTTTCCATGGCCTCATCCAGGGTTCCGAAGCCGCCCGGGAAAAGGGTGACGGCATGGGCCTCCTTCAAGAAGGCCACCTTGCGGTTGAAAAAGTATTTGTACATGATGTGGCGGGGGTTGCCGTCGATGACCGGATTGGGTTTCTGTTCGAAAGGCAGGCGAATATTGACACCGAATGAATGCTCAGGCCCCGCGCCTTCGTTAACCGCCTGCATGATCCCGGGGCCGCCGCCTGTTATCACCATGTAGTTCGCAGCGACCAGTTCGCGGCCTAGTTCCCGTGCCATCGCATACAGGGGTTCCTCGGGTTTTATCCGTGCCGATCCGAACACGGTCACCTTCTTTTTATGGCGATAAGGTCCGAATACCTTGGAGGTGAACCGCATCTCTTTAAGGGACGTGTTCATCAATTTCAAATCAGCTTTGCGGTCGTCTTCCTGGCCGGCTTTGAGCGACGCCAGGATCATTTCACGGATAATGTCGCGCTGCTGAATCCCACCTGCGATATTCATCAGACGCTCGATGGCGTCATCGACGGGGCCGTTGGTGGGGGTAAAGTGAAGCTCCTTCATGTTTTTCCCTCTCGTGTTCACAGGTGCAATGGTATTATCACAAACAAAATCACTACCGGGTGAAAATATGGATATTCTTGAGCCGCTTGAGGTCGCGAAAAACCCACCGATTGTCGACAATTAAAACGAAATAAATATTATACCATTGTGAGGTTTAAATTAGCAACGCTCCGCATTTGCCCATAAATGTCAAATGACCCCGACCGGCCCCATCCTGAATACGAAAGGACATGCGGAATTTCGAATAATACCGACCTCTGAGGATAAAAAACACTTGTCTGGATAGATGGGACCAGATAAATTCAGATAAAAATGAAAAAGATCAATTTGAGGAAGGACAATTAACCATGTACGAAATCATTGCAGACGCAGAGGATTATGGCATCGATATTCTTGAAGAAGGCATGGGGAACAATCGGGTCGTTTTCCCGGAAGAAGAACGGAAAAAATGGGCTGAGGAAATCGGCGCCTTTGCCTCGAACCTGAACGGATTGGCCGAACGCGCCGCGGGACTCCAAAGTTTGCTTGCCGGCAAGGAAAAGATCGTGGCGACGCCGGCATCGCTGAAAACGCTGAAAGTGATGCTGTTCAAGGTCAACGACGCCATGAATGCCGCCCTGAATTTGGCCGACCAGATCGAAACGCAGATCGTCAAGAAATAAGACCGGTTATCTCGCCCTCCGATTGTAGAGATCGAGCACTTCGGCTTTCGTGAGGGCGGCTTTTTTGGGGCGGGCGACTTCATGAATCCGAGCCCGCAGCTTCACGGCTTCAGCAGACGGCAGGCTGATTCCCTTTTTCTTTGAGCAGAGCCACCAATTGAATCTGCATGGTGGTCTTCCTTATATCTTTCTTTTTCCGCTGTCCTGCGGGATAGACGTCCGCTATGTGATCAGGCGATTTTCGATAACTTCCCCATCCTCCAGGGCGTCCAGGATTGCATTCACGGCATCTTCGCTATCCACATTGCCGTACCAGAGTCCCTTGGGCTGGATAACCATCACGGGGCCGAAGTCGCAGGCCTTCATGCAGCCGGTGCTGGTGATCTGGGCGTTCAGACCACGGTCGAGAATCTCGTTTTCAATGTAAGGCAAAAGCGCCACCGACCCTTTTTTACGGCAGACGCCCTTGGGGTTGCCGTCGGCACGAAAACTGGCACAGACGAAAATATGATGTTCCGGTTTTTCCATTTGTAGCACTCCTCTTTGATTTTGGTGTCAAGGCCGCCATTCAGAATTAGGATAAACCCTGCCGCACCTCTTCTTTATAATTTCAATCCCTCAATTCCCGAATCCCTTAATTCCCCGTTCTATCCACAGCCCATGCCGGTGCCCCCGCACGACGCCCTGCAGGCCGTGAGGGTACGTTTGACCATGTGATTCAGCGTCTCACCGGCAAAAACAGCCCGCACGGCTTCTTCGATGAGCCCTTCGATCTCCAACACTTCGATACCGGCCGCCGAAAGCACCTTCAGCGGGTTGGCCCCCACCCCGCTGACCAGAAGCGTGCTGCAGTCCGACAACGTTTTGGCCATCGCCTGCCAGCGTTGCCTGCCGCCGCCTTGAGCCGGCATAGCACGGGCCTCCAGCAGTTGGACCCGACCTTCCTTCTCACCATACACCAGGAGCTTTTCGGCTTCTCCCAGATGTTGGTTGACCAGCACCCCTTCCATGCTGGCCACGGCCACGCAGGGGCGCGGCGATACCCGGCCGAGCCGGGGTGTGTTCACTTCCAGCCGCTTGCAGGCGGAGAGAGTGTTCATCAACCCCTCATCAGGGGCTTCTCCCAGAAGACCGACCGCGTCGGCACGGCAGCGCGTGCAATGACGCATCTGTTTGACATGCACGCCCGCTTGTTGACGGATCGTTTCGACGGACGTCTTGTTTGGTTCGGTCAGATGCTCGAACTCGGAGCCGGAATTTGGGTAGTAGGGCATGGCGTTGAACAGGTCCACTCCCAGGTCGGCCACGCGGCGCGCCACGGCCTCGATATGGCCCTCATTGATACCGGGCAGGATGATGCTATTGACCTTGACCACGATGCCTCGCTCCTTGAGACCTTTGATCGCCTCCAACTGCCGCTCCAAAAGAACTGCCGCCCCTTCCTCAGCGCGCACCACCCGTTTGCCCACGCGCATCCAGGAGTAAATCCGCGCCCCGATGACCGGATCTATGGCATTGACCGTCACGGTGATATGACTCACTTTCAGCCGTTCGAGCTGATCGAGATAGAGGGCCAGGTTGAGACCATTGGTGGCCACGCACAGCATGACCTCCGGATACCGGGATCGCACGCGGGAAAGGGTTTCCAGGGTTTCTTCGGGATTGGCAAACGGATCTCCCGGGCCGGCGATGCCCACCACGGAGATATTTCCCTTTTGGGCAAACACCTCTTCTAAATAGACCATGGCCTGGCCCGGAGAGAGCACGGCGCTGGTAACCCCGGGGCGCGTTTCGTTGACGCAGTCGAATTTGCGGTTGCAGAATTTGCACTGGATGTTGCATCGGGGGGCCACCGGCAGGTGGACTCTTCCGAAGGAAGTGCAGGCGCTGGGATTGAAGCAGGGATGGTTGTCTAAATTCATGGTTGGTTCCTGGTTTTCCGTTTCACGTTCTTGGTTCTTGGCTTCCGGTTTCTCGGTGGCTATTCAGTTTTCTGCATATCGCTTCATGAGCGGCATTACATGTAAGTGTAGCCGACATCGGACCGATTCTGTTTCACTTCAATCAATGTGTTGGCAATCCTATCGAACAGTTGCTGGGCGCCGCGATAACCCAGGTGCAGCAGACGGCTGCCATCGACGCGGTCGTGCACGGGGAACCCTACCCGGATCAAGGGCCGTTTCAGCCGTCGAGACATGGTGTAGCCCTTGCTGTGACCGATAAGCAGATCCACACCGATATTCTCGAGGGCCTTTTCGATAGTGACGAAATCCGCGTCTTCCAGGATCTGCATCCGGGAATGGTAGCGTTCCGGCACCACGCGCTGAACGGTTTGCGCAAAGCGCCCGTTGCCCCCGCCGGTGGCGCACAGGACGGGGATGATGCCCAGTTCCCCGCAGAAAGCGGCCAGCCCGGCCACCAGGTCTTCTTCGCCGAACAGGGCGGCGTGCACCCCGTTGAGGTGTTTGTGACCGTCGACCATGGCATCCAGCAGGCGGCCGCGCTGGGCGGCATATTTTTCCGGAATCTGACGGCCGCTGATCACGGAAAGCGATTCGAAGAATTGGTCGGATTGCCGGATGCCGATGGGAAGACCCAAGCGATGCAGCGGCACGCCGAAATGCGTCTGCAGCCAGGTGCCAGCGGTCTCTTTTTCTACGGCCAGCACCAGACCGCACTCGATGCTGGCGACGGCACCCCCTGTGCGGCGCAGCCCCTCCACGCTGGTACCGCCTTCCGGAATGCTCTGGTATTCGGTCCACAAGGGACCATTGAGGGTATCGCTGTAATCGGGCACCAGGACGCCGTCCAGTTGAAAGGCATCCAGGATCGCTTTCAGGTGGCGCAGGTCCGCCGGCGACACCATGCCGGGGAACAGGTTTACCGACGGTCGTTCGCCGGGTGCCATGGATTCAGCCAGGGCGACAACCAGAGCGCGTACGGCACCGTGAAACCCCTGCATGTGGGTCCCCTGGTAGCTGGGTGTTGAGACGTGCACCAGCGCCGGCAATGCTTCGTCCCGGCAGCCATTTTGATAGGCTTTGATGAACATGGACACGTCGTCGCCGATGGTTTCCGACAGGCAGGTAGTGGCCACCCCGATCAGATCGGGACTATACTGGCGGCGGATGTTGTCGATGGCCAGTTTCAGGTTGGCCCCGCCACCGAAGATGGCCGTATCTTCGGCAAAATTCGAACAGGCGATGTCCAGCGGTTCCTTGAAATGGCTGATCATATATCTGCGGATATAGGTGGAGCAGCCTTGGGAACCATGCAACAGGGGCACGGCACTGGCAATCCCCTTGAAAACGAGGGCCGCACCTAGCGGCGCACACAGGTTGCAGGCATTCTGGGTGGCGCTGAAATTATCTTTTCGAACGGCGGTTTTCATGGGGTCTCCTCTTTTTGAGACAGCTTATGGCATGCCGCCGTGCGGGCAGGCACAAACTGCCACACCGGACTGGTGACCGAGGTGTGCACCTCGCGGGCGAACTGCAGCATGCCGGCGAAACCGGCCAGAGGTATCTTGCGTTCGTGGTTATGGTCACAAAAGCCGATACCCATTTTGAAGGCGATGGGACGCTCTTTGACGCCGCCGATGAACAGGTCGGCCTGCTTTTCGATGATATATTTGGACAATTCCAGTGGGTTGGCATCATCTAAAATGATCGTGCCGTCATCGCACATCTCCCGCAAGGTGGCATAATCGCCTTGGTTGCCGGTCTGGGAGCCTACCAGCACCACCTTCATCCCCAGGTAGCGCAGGGCCCTGATCAGGGAGAACGCCTTGAAGGCCCCGCCCACATAGATGGCCGCCCGCTTGCCGGAGAGATCGGCCTTGATAAGGTTGAGCTCGGGCATGATCGCTTCCACCTCGTTGCGAACGATGTCGCGGGTGCGGTCCTTAATCTCCGGATAGGCGCTGAAATGATCGGCCACGTCGTATAATGCCTTGGCCACGTCGTCGATGCCGAAATAGGAGGCACGGATGTAAGGAATGCCGTAGGCCTCCTTCATCATGTCGGCCAGATAGGTCAGGGCTCCGGAGCACTGCACCACGTTGAGGGCGGCGGCGTGGCTGCGGCGCACCTGGTCCACACGGCCGTCCCCGGTCATAACGGAGACCACCCGGACACCCATCTGCTCGTAGTATTTCTTGATCAACCAGGCTTCCCCGCCGATGTTGAACTCGCCCAGGATGTTGATGCTGATCGGTGAGACATCGGCCGTGCTGCCGGTGCCCACCAGTTTGAACAGGGCGTCGCAGGCGGCTTTGTAGCCGTCTTTCTTGGTTCCCTTGAACCCTTCCGAATGAACCGGCAGCACCGGAATTCCCTTCTCTTCTTCCACTTTCCGGCAGACGGCGGCCACATCGTCGCCGATGATGCCGACGATGCAGGTAGAGTAAACGAAGGCGGCCTTGGGCTGGTAGGTGTCAATCAGTTCGCCCAAGGCGGCGGCCAGTTTTTTCTCTCCGCCGAAAATGACATCCCTTTCACGCAGGTCGGTGGAGAAACTCATCCGGTGCAGTTCAGGCCCGGAAGAAAGGGCCCCGCGAATATCCCAGGTGTATGCCGCGCAGCCGATAGGTCCATGGATCAGGTGCAGGGCATCGGCGATGGGATACAGCACCACGCGTGAACCGCAGAACACGCAGGCCCGCTGGCTTACCGAACCGGCCAGGCTGTGCTTGCCGCAGGTCATTTCGAAAGGCTCG
This sequence comes from Deltaproteobacteria bacterium, assembly GCA_041299015.1. GTDB lineage: Bacteria > Desulfobacterota > Desulfobacteria > Desulfobacterales > SG8-13 > JARFQH01. The sequence goes on along the minus strand of JBFYWB010000084.1, from coordinate 33,594 downwards.
CTGCCCTTGCGGTGGATCTGGGACCGGCGTTCTTTCAGGATGGGGATCGAGGGCATGGTTTTTCTCCTGTGTTTCGTTTACTGCGGTCAGGGTGTAAACGTCCGGGGTCCGAAATCTGTCTTCTGTCCTCTGTCGTCCGCTCTGAGGCTTACATCACCAGTTCCATGGTGATATCGTCGGCATCGCGGTCCTTGCGGTCTAAAATGGCATCCAGCAGTTTTTCCAGCAGGCGCAGTGCGCCGCGGTAACCCATGGTGGAGAAGTAGCTGTGACCCAAGCGGTCGTAGATGGGAAAACCGTGGCGAACCAGCGGTAGGTCTTCATCCTTGGCGATATATTTGGCGTAAGTGTTGCCGATGATCAGGTCCACCGGGTCGTTCTTTACCCACTGGTGGAAGAGCAGCATGTCGCCGGGCACTTTGATATTCACCGCTTCGGGGATTTCGGACACGGCTTCCCGCAGGGATTTCTCATACTTCTTGCCGGCCTTGCTGCCGGTGACGATGTGCACCGGCCGCATGTCCAGCGAAACCAGAAAGCGGGTCAGGGCCAGGACCTGGTCCGGGTCGCCGACAATGGCCATACGCTTGCCGTACAGGTACTGGTGCCAGTCGGATATCGCGTCCACCAGCTGGCCGCGCTCCAGGTTCAGCGCATCGGGAACGCTCACGCCGGCCATGCGGCGCAGGGTGTCCACGTAGGTGTCGGTGCCGTGCAGCCCCAACGGCAGGCCCAGGATTTCACAGGGCACCTTGCACTTGGCGTCTAGCGCACGGGCCGCCGGCATGGAGGCGATCCGGCCGAGAGCGATGGTGCCTGCACTGCTGCCGCTTTTCTTCAGCTCATCGATGGTGACACCGCCCTCGGGAAACATCTTGTATTTGCCGGTCAGTGGTCCGTTGAGCACCCTGGAGGTGTCCGGGAACATAATGGTCGCAATACCCATGAGGTCGGCGATGCGCCTGATTTCAGTCATGTCCGACGGTTCCACGTAGCCGGGGATCAGGTTGATCGTTTTTTCTTTGTGACCGTTGGATTCGGCAAAGTAATCCACCATGGCCTTGGTCATGCTGGCGAACCCGGTGACGTGGGACCCCACGTAGCTGGGCGTGTTGGCATGAAAGACGAATTTTCCCTCGGGCACCTTGCCGTCCGCCTTGGCCTTGGCGACGATCTGCGGAACGTCGTCACCAATGGTTTCCGACAGGCAAGTGGTGTGCACGGCAATCACCTGGGGGTTGTACACTGCGAAGATGTTGTCGATCGCTTGCACCAGGTTGGCCTGGCCGCCGAACACCGAAGCCCCTTCTGTGAAGGCGCTGGTGGCAGCTACCACCGGCTCCTTGAAATGGCGGGTCAGGGCGCTGCGATGGTAGGCGTAGCAGCCCTGGGAGCCATGGCTGTGGGGCAGGCAACCGTGGACACCCAGGGCTGCGTACATGGCCCCGATGGGCTGGCAGGTTTTGGCCGGATTGACGGTCAGGGCGCTGCGTTCCTTGATTTCGGTGGGGGTATGTCTTAGTAACATTTGTTTTTTTGTCTCCTGCATTCGTTCGGTGTAGAGATTATCGACGACGGGCAACGCTGGATGGTTCCATCCACTACTCCCAGGCATAGGTGGCGGACAGCTCGGGGTGCTCCTGCCAGGGCGCACGCATGTACCGCCACACCCGGCTGCTGACCATGCGGTCAATCTCATTGTAAAAATTGATGGCCCCCTTGAAACCGGCATAGGGTCCCCCGTAGTCGTAGTTGTGCAACTGCTTCAAGGGGATGCCGTGTTTTTGCACGGTATATTTTTCCTTGATGCCGGCGCAGAAAATGTCGGGTTTAAATATTTTGATAAGCTGATCGGTTTCATACTGACTCAGATCGTCGATCACCATGGAGCCTTCGGACATTTCGGGCATCATGCCGTCGTATTCGCCGAACCGCAGACCCTTCGCCTCCAGTGACTTCTTTTTGGCGTCGCTCAGCCGAGGATTGAAGCGTTCCGGGTCCGGAGTGATTTCAAGTTCTTCGATGTTGCGGCTGTCCGCATCCACCTTGACGTCCTGCAGCACCTTGCGGCCTTCATAATCGTCGCGGTGACCGAACTCATAGCCGGCGGAAAGCGTCTTCATTCCCAATTCGACAAACAGCTCCTGGTAGTGATGGGCGCGGGAGCCGCCCACGAACAGCATGGCGCGCTTGCCTTCGGTGCGGGGGCGCACCGCAGCGCATGAGGCCTCGATGGCCGGCATCTCTTCGGCGATGACCGCTTCCACTCTGTCCGTAAGCTCTTTCTCGTCGAAGTATTGGGCAATCTTACGCAGGGATTTGGCCGTGGCCGCCGCACCGATGAAATTGACCTTTATCCAGGGCACGCCGAATTTGGTCTGCATCATCTCGGCCACGTAGTTGATGGAGCGGTGGCACATGATCAGATTCAGGTCGGCGGTGTGGGAGTTGGCGAAGGCATCGATGCTGGAGTTACCGCTGTATGAAGCAACGAGGGTGACGCCGCAAAGCTCGAACAGCCGCTCTATTTCAAAAGCGTCGCCACCGATGTTGTACTCGCCCAGCAGATTGATGCGGTACTTGCCCTCCTTGATGGTGTCGTCTAGGCCCACCACGTGTTTGAAGATGCCGTTATTGGCGATGTGGTGACCCGCGCTCTGGCTGACGCCCTTGTACCCTTCGCAGGAGAAACCGAAAATGTTGATGCCCAGTTTGGCCTTCATCTCACGGCAGACCGCGTGGACGTCATCACCGATGAGACCCACCGGACAGGTGGAAAATACGGCGATGGCCTTGGGTTTGAAATTGTCGTAGGCTTCCTGGATGGCCTGCTTGAGCTTCTTCTCGCCGCCGAAGATAATCTCTTCATCCTGCATGTCCGTGGAGAAGCAATAGGGCATGAAGTTATGACCGTCGGCGCTGCTGTCCGGGTCGGTCTGATTGCGGCGGGTCAGCCAGCTGTAAAAGCCGCAGCCAATGGGACCGTGAGTGATGTTGATGATGTCCCGCGTGGGGCCCAGGACAACGCCTTTACAGCCGGCATAGCAGCATCCGCGCTGCCCCATGAGGCCGGGCACCGTGCGGACATTGGAGCTGATCACCGGCACCTTGCCGTCAGGATCGACCGTGTTGATCACGATCTGCTTGGTGCGTTTTCGGGCCACTTTGGGCGGGTATTTGGCCAGCAACTGGGCTTTAACCTTTTCAGGGTCGCGATTGTCCAGCATGACCTCTTTTGTCGGATTATCGTCTGCGGGCATGACCATGGAAGTTCTCCTATCTATAATCGGGATGATGTGAATTCAGCTTTTTTTAACGGTGGGCATCAGCCGTCATCCAGCGTGTCCTCTCCTCGCTCCCCGGTGCGCACCCGGACAGCCTCCCGACAGGGCATCACGACAATCATGCCATCACCCGATTTGCCGGTGCGATTGGTCCTGATGATTGTCTTGACGGCTTTTTCCACCAGTTCGTCGTTGACGACTATCAGCAAGGCGCGCTTGGGGATGAGCCGCTGGCTCTGGCCCAACTGGGCAATAGCTTCTTCATAACCGCGTTCGGCACCCTTTAGCAGCTGCAAGTCGACGATGCCTTTGCCGCGCCCCAGTGCATCCCGGGCGGTAACGGACCCCAGTCCGGCATCGGCCAGTGCGCGCTTGGTTTTGTTCATCATGTTCATGCGTACGATGGCCATCAGCTCTTTCATATCTTCACCTCTTCTGTCTTGCCGTCGGCGGTCTCTTTGATGCCGGAGCTGATGGTGTAAGTCTCTTCTACTGGCACGACGAAGATCCTACCGTCACCGAAGGCACCCTTTTCCCCGGTGCGGGCGGCTTTGATAATGGTTCGAATGGCGAACTCCTTGTCGTTGTTTTTGACCACGGTGAGCAGCATTTCCTTTGGAATCTCGTCGTAGGTGATCTCCCCGATCTTGATGCCGCGCTGCTTACCGCGTCCCACCACGGACATTTTGGTCACGCCGGGGAATCCGGCCTCCATGAGGGCCGCCAGCACGTTGTCAACCTTTTCGGGACGGACGATGGAACGGATCATAATCATTTTCATTTTCTCCTCATTAAAAGAGACGGTTTGGGAAAGGGACTAAGCAGCGATGCCGTATTCGATGAGCAGCTTTTCAAGTTCGTCGATCGCCAGCGGTGAGGGAATGACGCGCATTTCATTGGCGTCGATCTTCTTCGCCAATGTGCGGTATTCATCCGCCTGAGCGTGAGTGGCGTCAAATTCGATAACGGTCTTGCGATTGATCTCGGCGCGCTGGACCATGTTGTCGCGGGGAATAAAATGGATCATTTGGGTGCCCAGCCTGTCAGCCAGCGCCAATATCATCTCCAGTTCGTTGTCCACCTTGCGGCTGTTGCAGATCAAGCCCCCCAACCTGACACCGCCGGCTTCGGCGAATTTAACGATTCCCTTGCAGATGTTGTTGGCCGCATACATGGCCATCATTTCACCGGAGACAACGATGTAGATCTCCTGGGCTTTGCCTTCCCGAATGGGCATGGCAAAGCCACCGCAGACCACGTCCCCCAGTACATCATAAAAGACATAATCCAGGCTTTCACTATCGGCGTAAGCACCTAGCTGTTCGAGAAGGTTGATGGAAGTGATGATACCGCGGCCGGCGCAGCCGACACCCGGCTCCGGGCCGCCCGACTCGGTGCACATCGTGCCGCCGTACCCCTTTTTCCGTACGTCATCCAGCTCGACGTCTTCGCCTTCTTCTCTGAGGGTGTCCAAAACGGTTCGTTGGGCCAAGCCGTTCAAGAGCAGTCGGGTCGAGTCCGCCTTGGGGTCGCAGCCGACGACCATGATTTTTTTACCCATCTCGGCCAGTCCGGCCACTGTGTTCTGCGTGGTGGTCGACTTGCCGATGCCGCCCTTACCGTAGATGGCTATTTTACGCATTTTTCTTTTTGCTCCTTTCGGGATGTTTACGGGTTGCGATACTGCTGGCATACGTTTTCAATAAGCATGCCATCAATACGAAATGGGATCGGCGGATCAGGAAAGATAACGGAACCATAAGGAAAAATGAATAGTCGCCCCGCCGCCGGAATGAAGTTGCCGAACCGGCGACCGACAATATGTGTGCGACACTTTTGTAGATCGCTACATTAATGTCGACCTATAAGTTTCGCAGGTCGATGTTGTATTTCTTTATGCGGTAACCGAGTTGGCGGGGACTGATCCCAAGCGTCCTGGCGGCTCTTTGCTGGATGCGATCACTTGTTTTCAGGGCCTGAATGATGCGCCGCCGTTCGAGCACTGCGACCTCGCTGTTCAATCCGGTCAGGTCGGCCTCGCTGTCGCAAGCGGTGGGTGCGATGTTGGTTCCGGCGCTCGTAATGGCAAGCGGCAGATCGAAAGGGGTGAGCGAGCTGGATTCGGTCATGATCACGAGCCGTTCAACCGTGTTGGCCAGTTCGCGAACGTTGCCCGGCCAGGGGTAGGCCGAAAGAACGTCAATTGTTTTCGCTTCGAAACGAACCTTGCGGTCGTGAGTACGGTTAAACTTTTCGAGGTAGTGGTTCAGCAGAGGCGGTATGTCCGTGATTCTCTCCCTCAGCGGCGGCAGTACGATCGGAACGACGTTCAACCGCCAATACAGGTCTTCCCTGAAATGCCCTCGCCTGACTTCGTCAATGAGGTTGCGGTGGGTGGCTGCGACGACCCGGGTGTCAACATGAATCGGGCGAGAGGAGCCGATGCGCTCGAAGGTTTTCTCCTGGAGCACCCGCAACAGTTTGACCTGCAGGGCCAGGGGCAGTTCGCCAATTTCGTCCAAGAACAGGGTGCCCCTGTCGGCATGTTCGAAACGGCCGATGCGCCGAGCGGTTGCCCCGGTGTAAGCTCCCTTTTCGACACCAAACAGCTCGACTTCGATCAGGTTTTCCGGCAGGGCCGCCAGATTGACGGGAACGAACTGGCCCTTGGCCCGGTGACTCTGATAGTGAAGCGTTTGGGCGATGAGCTCCTTGCCGGTTCCGCTTTCACCGAGTAGAATGACCGTGGTGTCGGTGGCGGCTACTTTTTTAACGCTCTTTAGAACCTGTTGCAGGGGCCGTGACTCTCCCACGATGTTGGGAAGGCTGAATTTTTCCGTCAGTTGAGACCGCAACACGCCGCACTCGTTTTCTGCTTTGATGAAAAGTTCCCAGAGCTTCACAAACTGGGCGATGAGGGAGGCGATGATACGAAGCACACGCAGGTCATCGTCAACGTTGCCGTGCTCGACCATGTAAATTCGATCGACGCTGATGACGCCCAGGATCGCGCCATCCAGGGCGATCGGCATGCACAGAAACGACACCCCGCTCTTCTGGAGCCGCGAGTCCGTCTTGTTCAAAAATTTGGGTTCATCCCCGATGTTGGGGACAAACATCGGCTCGCCGGATGCAATCACCTGGCCCACGATTCCTTCGCCGATGCGGTATTTACCGCGGCGGATGGCCTGGCGTGATAGTCCGTGGGCCGCGACAATCCGAAGTTTCCTGGAAACCGGGTCCAGGAGGAAAACACATCCGCGCTGCATCTCCAAGTGCGAGGAGAGGATTTCCATGGCCGCCGCCAGGTTTTTCTCCAGGTCGAAGGAGGCCGTCAGCACGCAGCTGACCTCCAAGATGGCGGAGAGTTCTTCGTTTTTTCGCAATAGCAGGTCCATAGGTTATCCCGCACTAACCAAGCAGGGTCCGTGCCACATGGCGCGCCAGTGGCGTATTCGGAATAACCCTATGAAATAATGCTTTTAAATTTGATGGTCCCAAAAACATCGTGGCGGAATGAATATACAAAAGTGTAATAATAAAATTATGAATATACAATAATGAAATAAATTAGAGCGTTACAAACATAATTGTTATATGCTTTGAGCGTTTCACTATCAGTACGAAATGGATCTTGAACCTGACGGCGATCTGGGATAGATCATAATAAGAAAATTCGGGGGATCGCAACCAACATAACGAATTCCACTTTATTCGGACCGAAGGCCCTATAAAAAAACGACGGGGCATCCTGCTGCGTGGAATAATGCCAAGAGTCGACCGCTGGCAAGGTCAAACAGGATGAGAGAGGACCTCACCGATGTTGGCGGTCTTTCTGTGTGCCGGATTTGCCACCCGCATGTACCCCCTCACCCGTGATTTCCCCAAGCCGTTGCTGCCCGTCGCCGGCCGGCCCGTGCTCGATTACCTGATGGAACAGGTCCTCGACCTGACGGAAATCGACGCAGTCCATATCGTCACCAACGCCAAACACATCGATCGTTTCGAAGACTGGAGCCGCGGCTGGCTTGCCCGTCTGTCGGCGCGAAACATCACCCTTGAACTTCACAATGACGGCGCGACCGGGGCAGAAAGTCGTCTCGGTGCCTGCTCGGACCTGCGGCTGGTCTTGCGCCAGGCCGGCCGGTCCGGTGCCTACCTGGTTTCCGCCGGAGACAATATTTATCTCTTTCATATTGCCCAGCCGTGGCGGTATTTTTTGAGCGGCACCACTCACTGCCTCATTGCGCTGGCGGAGCACGATCCGCAGGCGCACAGACGAACTGGAGTGCCGGTTTTCGGTGTAAGCGACCGGGTTTTAGGAATGCTCGAAAAACCGGACAACCCGCTGCCCGGCTGGTTCTGCCCACCGCTTTATTTTCTGCGGCCCAGCGCGCGCGAGAGGTTGGCGGATTTTCTGGATGCCGCCGGTCCGGTCGACGCACCGGGCCATTTCATCGATTACCTGTGCCGCAAAGAACCGGTGACGGCAATCAAGATCGATGCCAAGCGGCTCGATATCGGCAACATGGACAGTTATCGCCAGGCGGACTTGGTGATGCGGGCCGGATGGACACACCGGTAACCCAAAGCCGGTCCCGCGCCCGTCGCCGCAGCGGGCGCAGCTGTTCATTGTCGGCACGAAGAGCAGATCCCCTGGTATGCCGCGCAACGGCGATGCCCGCCGGGCTTTCGTGAGGTCAAAACGCCATCCCTCATCTTCCGCCCCTTCCCGACTTGAGAGACGGTCGATCGTCGTTATATTTCCAATAGCCGCGTGATTTGAAAACGCTTTGGCGCTCGCATCCCGATTTGCGGCTGCGGCGGCCGAAACGTGGCTTTCTTCGATATTCGACGAACCGGTCCCTGCGGGGACTGTGCCACCATACAGGAGAAAAAACGATGTCACATACACTACCAAAACTACCTTACGCATACGACGCGCTGGAACCTTACATCGATGCGCGAACCATGGAGATTCATCATACGAAGCATCATCAGACCTACGTCGACAAACTGAATGCCGCCATCGGCGATGATCCCGAACTCAAAAATTACAGCGTCGAAGAATTGCTCAAGATGCTGGACAAAATCCCTGAAAAAATCAGAACCGCCGTCAGAAACCACGGGGGCGGCCATGCCAACCACTCGTTTTTCTGGCCGACCCTGAAAAAAAACGCATCCTTCGGCGGACCGGTGGCCGATGCCATCAAGGAGAGGTTCGGCGGTTTCGAGCCGTTCAAGAAAGAATTTTCAACATCGGCGGCGTTGCTGTTCGGCAGCGGCTGGGCTTGGCTGGTTGTGGGCAACGGCCGGTTGGAGATCGTCACCACCGCGAACCAGGACAGCCCGCTGAGCCGCGGGCAGACGCCGGTTCTGGGGCTGGATGTGTGGGAGCATGCCTACTACCTCAAATACCAGAACCGCCGGCCGGAATACATCGAGGCCTTCTTCAATGTGATCGACTGGGAGCGGATCAACGCGCATTACAATAAAAGTCGATAAACGAAAAAATGGGCGGGGAGATTCCCCGCCCTTTCCAAGAACAACGTTCGTACAGAGCACTCATGGCTTTCCGATCTTGGCACGGGCTTTAATTGTCATTGCCGTTCTCAGCGGCATGGCCCCTTCCGCACAAAAAATGCTCCTTCCGTCTTCTTGATCTTTCGTCAGCAATTTCCAATCTGTAAAAAAAATCGACAGCCGCTCCCGGTAACCACTCCGGCGGGATTCGGCCGAAAATCTGGATATTAAAGACGTATCGGGCAGTTGGCGTCGTGCCGCCATTTCGAAAGGCGATGGTATCCGTTTTGCAGAATAGTTTGTGGCAGGCAATCGGGCCCCCGCGTTTAAACCCCTTTATACGGCTGTGCGCCCGAAGGGTGAATGGCCCTGGAGGGCAGGAGGAGAAGCATGGCATCCGTGAAACAAAAGCTGCTGGCGGCCGTCGACGGCTCCGAACAATCGCTGGAGGTCGTGCGCTATGTGGCGGGTATATGCGCGCCGAGATCAACCGATGTGACCCTCTTCCACGTGCTCTCGCCCGTCCCGGAGAGTTTCTGGGATCTCAGGGCGACAACCGAATCGTCGGGCAACGAATTGGGCCGGGAGTGGCTGATCCGCCGTCAAGCCGCAATAAAGGTCTTCATGGACGATGCCCGTCAATTGCTGTTTGACAGCGGGTTCCCGGCCGAGGCCGTCCGGGCCGTCATTCAGCCCCGACAGGAAGGGATTGCCCGGGACATCCTTAAGGAAGCCCGCCGCGGATACCGGGCCGTTGCGTTCGGAAAGACCGGCCGCAACCCGATTACACGGCTGGTGATGGGCAGCGTGGCCGGCAAGCTGGTGCCCGCCCTTTCCGAGGTCACTCTGTGGCTGGTGGACGGTCGGCCGGATTGCCGGCGGGTGCTCGCTTGCATCGACGCCTCGCCTTTTGCCGCGCGCGTGGTCGACCATGTCGGCCGAATGCTTTCAGGAAGCCCGGCAGAGATCACGCTGTTTCATGCCATTCGCAACCCGGAACCCGATTGGGACCCCGGATCGGATCCATCCGCCGGCGAGGCCGCCGCCCGCCAGGAGATGCGTTCCCGCAAGGCCATGGTGCCGGTGTTTGAAAAGGCCGTTGACTCCCTGGAAGCAGCCGGTATTCCTTCCGATAGGATATCGGTCAAGGTGATCTCCGGCATGGCCACCCGCGGCGGCACCCTTTTCGCTCAGGCCCTTCACGGCGGCTTCGGCACCATCGTCGTCGGGCGTCGGGGGGTATCGAACGTGAAGACCTTCCCCATAGGAAGGGTGCCGATGAAACTGGTCCAGCTCATCAACGAGCAGACCGTCTGGGTGGTGAGCGGTTAACCGACCGCCGTCATTGCGGCCGCAACGTCAACACCGGGGAACCGTAATCGAGCGGAGGTGGCGCCATGTACGAAAAAATCGCCGACAGGACGGCCGTCTGTGATCTGTGCGGCGAAAAACCATGCAACGGTCAGGTTTACCTCAACGAAAAGCACCTCTGCGTCTGTGCCAACTGTAAACAGAAGTTGGAAGAGATGCCCAACCGAAGCCGTGAGAACCTGGAGAACTACCTGATCGGCAATGTGATTTGACATGCGGGCATCCCGGCCTGGCGCCCTTGGCCCGGCAAAAAGCGGTCGCGCGCGGGAAGCATCCGAGTGAACGCAGGCAACCCACGGAGAAAGACCGGAGACCACCTGATGGTTTGGACCAAGTGAAACCCATGGACATTTCTGAGCAGATTCAAAGGGGCCTTGGCGGAGGAGTGAGCCGCTGAGTCGGCTGACGTTTGAGTGGAACAGGGGGTTTGGCATCATGCTGCCGAAAGCGCCAGCTCGGCTGCCCTGCGGGCGTGAATGCTTGTGGTGTCAAACAAGGGAACCGATGAATCTCGCTGCTCGACCAACATTGAGATCTCCGTGCAGCCGAGAATGATCGCTTCCGCGCCTTGGCTGATGAGAGCAGCCATAATTCTGCGGTATTCAATACGCGAATCGTCAATAACCCGTCCGAGGCACAGCTCTTCGTAGATGACACGGTGAATGACTTCTCGGTCTTGCCGACTTGGAATGAGAACTCGCAGCCCGTAACGTTGACGCAGGCGATCCTTATAGAACTCCTGTTCCATGGTGAATCGCGTGCCAAGCAAACCGACCGTTGACAGGCCGGCGCCTTTGATCTTCTCGGCGGTTGGATCGGCAATGTGGAGCAACGGAATGCGCACGGCCGCTTCGATTGCGGGTGCAATCTTGTGCATCGTATTCGTGCAGAGGACCAAAAAGTCCGCGCCGGCGGATTCAAGCGCTCGCGCAGCATCCGCCAGCAATGCACCCGCAGCGGACCAGTTTCCTGAATGCTGCAGCTTTTCAACTTCGTGAAAGTCGACGCTGTAGAGGACGACTTTTGCTGAGTGGAGCCCGCCGAGGCGCTCCTTTACCGACTCGTTGATTTGCCGGTAGTAGGTAACCGTTGATTCCCAACTCATGCCGCCGATAAGACCGATTGTTTTCAAGTGCGCTCCTTGGGGAGATTTTCTGACGCCCAAAGCCGGGTTGTCAGTGGCAGCCTGGATACCACTGAGGATATTAGCTCCCTCGTATTCGATCCGCCATGCCCTCGCCATGTCCAATTCTTATCTGGCTAAAGTCAGCCGGTCAGGAAGAATTGACAGTTCAAGTTTTGACCCCTTTTAGGATTGAAGCTGACGGCCCGTTACGGCATCCCGTTCGGTAAATGCCCCACGTGCCGCGTTAATTTGTCCCCGCCGTCAGCGGCTCTTTTTCTTGACGATGATGTGGGTCGCCGAACCGGTGAAGATTTCGGCGGCTTCCATCGCGGTTTCCGAGAGCGTGGGGTGCGGGTGGATGGTCAGGCCGACATCCTGGGCCAAGGCGCCCATTTCGACCGCCAACACGCCTTCGGCAATGAGGCTTTCGGCGCCTCTGCCGGTGATGCCGACACCCAGGATCCGGCCGGTGTCCGGAGCGACGATCATCTTGGTCAGGCCCTCCCCGGCATCCATGGTCGTGGCGCGGCCCGAAAATTTCCAGGGAAAGCGGTTGACCGCGATCTTTTGTCCCTGCCGGTGCGCTTCTTCTTCGGTCAGACCACAATAGGCAATTTGCGGGTCGGTGTAGACCACGGCCGGTATCGCGCGTGCATCGAAGGCCGAAGGTTCACCGGCGATCACCTCTGCGGCGATTTTGCCCTCGTAACCGGCCTTGTGGGCCAGCATCATTCCGCCGACCACATCGCCGACGGCGTATATGTTTTCGTCGTCCGTCCGCTGCCGCTCGTCCACCCTTACGAAGCCGCGGTCGTCGATCGCCACCCGTGTGTTTTCCAACCCGATGTTGGCCGTGTTGGCCCGGCGGCCGATGGCGACAAGGACACGATCGAAGTCTTGTTCCGCCGGATCGACGCCGCCTTCGAAGGACACCCTCACCCGCTCCTTGTCTTCGATGAGCCTCTTGACCCTTGTCTTCAGCATAATCGCCGCAAAGCGTTTTTCCAGGCGGCGCTTGAGCGGTTCCACCAGATCGGCATCCACACCCGGCAGAAGACGATCGCCCAGTTCCACCACACTGACCCGGCTGCCGAGGGCCGCATAGACCGACCCCAGTTCAAGCCCCACGTAGCCGCCGCCGATGACCAGAAGACTTTCGGGAACATCGGTCAGATCGAGGGCACCGGTGGAATTCATGATCCGCCCTCCTTTTCTGAAGGGCACATCGGGAAACGGTATGGGGTGCGAGCCGGTGGCCAGAATCACCCGGCGAAATTTGATATGGCTGACATCGGATTCATGGATGCGCACTGTTTTCGGGTTTTCGAAGGCGGCGCGGCCGCGGATCCGTTGCACGCCGCGGGCCTTGCCGAGGCTGACCAGCCCGTCGGCGAGTTTGTCGACCACCCGGTTTTTGTAGTTGCGCACGTTTTCCAGGTCGATTTCCGGCGATCCGAACTTCAGGCCCATGGTTGCGGCGTGGGCGGCATCGTGGATCAGTTCCGCCAGGTGCAGGTAGGTTTTGGAGGGAATGCAGCCCCTGAAGAGGCACACCCCACCGGGCCGCTCGGCTATCTCCACCAAGGTAACGTCCATTCCCAGATCGGCGGCCCGAAAAGCGGCCGCATAACCGCCCGGTCCCCCGCCGATGACCAACAATTCGGTTTCCTGTGACAATTCGCCCATGACCATGATGGAAGATTCCTCTTCTTTCGGCGTGAGGATACGCCGCGTCGTCAGATCAACAGCAGCATTTTTTCAGGGTTTTCGAGCGCGGAGCGGAAAAATTCAAGGAAACGGGCGGCGTCGACACCGTCCAGGACCCGGTGGTCTATCGCCAGGACCACCGGCAGGATCATGCGCGCCACGACATTGGCAGCCCCGGTCTCGGTTTTCCCGATCACCGGCTTGAGCCGGGCGGCGCCCATTCCCAGGATGGCCGCTTCCGGATAGTTGATGATCGGTGCGAAGTGCCCCCGTCCGCCGGCCGCCCCGATGTTCGTGATCGTGAAGGTGCCGCCTTGCAGTTCTGACAGATCGACCTTGCGCGCGCGGGTCCTCTCGACGAGTTCCCTGAGTTCCACGGCCAGTTCGGTGATGCTTTTTCGATCGGCATCGCGCAAGACAGGCACGACGAGCCCTTCCCCCGTGTCGGTGGCAACACCGACGTGGCGATAGCGCTTGCGGATGATGTCACCTTTTTCAACGTCCAACGAAACATTGAACTGTGGATACTGCTTGAGGGCCGCCGCTGTGGCCTTAACGGCAAACACGGTCAGGGTGAGCCGGCCGCCCTGCTTCTCGACGGACTGTTTGTGGCGCTGACGCAAGGCTTCCAGCCGGGTAACGTCGATATCGTCCTGGCTGGAAACATGCGGAATCCGGGACCAGGCCAGGGCCATCTGTCGGGCGGTTGCCTTGCGGATCGAGCGCAGCGGCAGCCGTTCCACCGTCCCCCATTTCGTAAAGTCCGGCAATTCGGAAGGCGGGGCGCCGACGGCCTGGATCGGCTCGATCCCCTCCGGCGGCGGTTCCGGCGCCTTTTCCCCTTGCGTTTCGTTTTGTGCAAAGGCCCGTACGTCTTCTGCGGTGACCAATCCTCCTGGACCGCTCGGTGTCACCTGTCGGAGATCGACTCCCAGCTCGCGTGCCAAGCGGCGCGTGGCCGGTGAGGCCGGCACCGGACCCTGACTGCTCTCCTTCGTCCCGGCGGATAGGTCGCGCTTCGGCTGCCGGTCGTCTTTTCCCGCAGGGTCAGCGGCCTTTGTGCCTTTCACGGGCGCTGCTTTTTGCCTGGCTTCTCCGGCGGCTTTCCGGTCGGGTTCTTGGCGCGATTTTTCAGCTTCCGTTTCGTTTACCTCGGCGTCGCTGAACGTCATCAGCAGGTCGCCCACCTTGACGACATCGCCAGCTTTGACCTTGATGGCCTGCACGGTTCCGGTAAACGGCGAAGGGATTTCCACCGACGCCTTGTCGGTTTCGACTTCGAGAATCGGATCGCCTTCCTTCACGTCGTCACCGGTTTCGACAAGGACGGCGATAACTTCACCCTCGTGGATGCCTTCACCCAGATCGGGCAGCTTGAAAGAACGGGCCATAATAACTCCTCCTCGTGTCAACGTCTGGGCGCAACGGGCGGTCGCTCGTTGGCCGCCGGCCGGCTGCGCCCCTTCCAAAGTGGCCGCGCTTGCCGGAGGCACCCGTCAGGCGGCGGTTTCGAGCACATTCCGGGCGGCGCGCACGATTCGCTGCACACTGGGAATGTAGTGGTTCTCCCGGCTGAACAGGGGGATGACGATATCGAATCCGGCCACCCGGGCAATCGGCGCCTCGAGGTAGTAGAACGACTTGTCGACCAGCCTGGCCACGATTTCAGCCCCCGGGCCATAGCTGAGCGGGGCCTCGTGGATGATGACGGCCCGCCCGGTCTTGCGCACGGATTCGGTGAACAGGCTCTCGTCAAGGGGCGCGAGGGTCAGCAGATCGACGACCTCGGCGTCAACCCCGTCCTTTTCGTAGAGGATCTCTCCCGCCGCGAGCGTCGGTCGCATCATCGACCCGTAGGAGACAAGGGTGATGTCCGAACCCTTGCGAACGATCTGCGATTTTCCGATCGGAAAAGTTTCTTCCTCCTCCGGCACTTCTTCGCGAAAAGCCCGGTAGAGCGCCTTCGACTCGTAGAAAACGACCGGATCGGGGTCCCGTATGGCGCTGACCAGAAGGGCGCGTGCAGTGCGCGGTCCGGACGGTATCACCATTTTGAGTCCCGGCGTGTGCGCGTAGTAGACCTCGCGGCTCTCCGAGTGGTGTTCCAGGGCCCGCACGCCGCCGCTGTAAGGCATCCGGAGCACCATCGGAACGCTGAAACGGCCCTGCGAGCGCCAGCGCAGGCGCGCGGCGTGGTTTTCGGTTTGATGAAACGCCTGGTAGCTGAACCCTGAAAACTGGATTTCACACACCGGGCGAAGGCCGAAGGCGGCCATCCCGATCGACATGCCGACGATACCGGCTTCCGCCAAAGGAGTGTCTAGGACGCGCTGTTCCCCGAACTGATCGATCAGGCCGTCGGTCACGCGAAAGACGCCGCCGTCCCGCCCGACATCTTCACCCAGGACAATCACCCGGTCGTCCTTTTCCATCTCCTGTTTGAGCGCCAAATTGAGCGCCTGAACCATCGTCATTTTTGCCATCGGATTACTCCTCCCTGTTTTCAGCCAGTTCGCGCTCCAGGAATTTCTTTTGCTCTTTCAGGTGGGGCGGCATTTCGGCATAGGCGTGGTCGAACATATCGAGCGGAGCGCCGAATGCCTTCATTTGCTGCTCGGCCCGGTCGACGGCGGCCTGTATTTTTTCTCTAACATCGGTTTCCGCGGCCGCGATCTTTTCTTCGGAGAGGAGGTTTTTGCGGGTAAGGTGTTTCTGGAATCGGGTCAGCGGGTCGCGCTTCCGCCACTCTTCGACCTCGTCATCGGTGCGGTAGCGCTTTGGATCGTCGGCCGTGGTGTGCACCGACATGCGGTAGGTGACGCATTCGATGAGGGTCGCCCCCGCACCCTTTCTGGCGCGTTCCACCGCCTCGGTTGTGGCGGCATACACTGCCAAGACATCGTTGCCGTCGACCTGGATTCCCGGCAGACCATAGGCCAGCGCTTTCTGGGCCAGCGTCTCGGCGCGGGTCTGTTTCTTGCGCGGCACGGAGATGGCCCACTGGTTGTTCTGACAGACAAAAATCACCGGTACCTCGAACACCCCTGCAAAATTGAGGGCTTCGTGAAAATCGCCTTCCGATGTGGCGCCGTCGCCGAAGAAGGTCATGACCACGTTATCTTTTTTGCGGTACCGGATCCCGTATCCGATGCCGACCGCGTGCAGCATCTGGGTCCCGACCGGTATCGACACCGGCAAGGTGTGGCTCTCCGCCGGTATCTGCGCGCCCTCGTTGAATCCGTTGTTGGAAAAGATAACGCTCTCCAGGGTCCGGCCGCGCCAGATCTCGGCGGCGGTTTCTCTGAAGGATGGGACCATCCAGTCCGCCTCGCGCAAGACCGCTACCGCGCCCACCTGGGAAGCCTCCTGCCCCGTGATCGGCGGGAACGTTCCGATGCGGCCCTGGCGCTGCAGGTTGAGCAGCCGCTCGTCGAATCGGCGCCCGAGCAGCATGGTTGCATGGATTCGCAACAGAGTGTCATCCGGGATATCCGGTTCCAGTGATTCGTCCAGGTTGCCTTGCGCATCCAGAATGGAAAGAAAGTCGATGTGGCAAGGGAGGTCGATCTTGCTTCTCGGCATGCTAAGCCTCCTTGATGGGCCGGCCGGCGTAAGAACCGGACCGGAGAATGGTGACGCTCATGCGACCTTCGACAAATCGCTACACCGTACCACAGTAAGCCTTTGGCGGACGCCGCCATCAAAGACGATAGCCGGGTTTAGGGTCTTCCCGTTACCATGTAACCGGGGGCGAACCTGCCGGCACCGCCTCTCGACGCTTTGGTTGTGCCCGTTTGACTTATGAGGAATATGCAACCGGTATCATTTTAGTCAAGTGGCCGGTGCCGGGTGGTTAAAGGGTTCCGGCATCTCGGCCGCCAGGGGTAACGCGTTCAGCAAGGTTTACTTGTCTTTGTCGAGTGACTATGATTGAACTTAATTCGTTCTTACCGATGTACTTACTCGCGCGGGAGGTTTTTGATATGGAATTCACCGTTCCGGAAAATATCGGCCGTGACGTCGCGAACTTTGCCAGTTTTCTGGACACCCAACTCAAACCCCACCTTTCGGCATGGTACAAAGGCGGGGAGGTGCCGACGGATTTTTACCGCCAAATGGGCCATCAAGGCTGGCTCGGCATTCAGTGGGCAGACGACGGTTTCGCGAAGACGTCGGCCCTCAGGGAAGCGCTGATCACCGAGGAACTGGCGAAGGTATCACCCGGTGTGGCCGTTGCCGTGCTGGCTCACACAAATCTCGGCTTAACGGGGCTCTATCTGTTTGGTTCGCAGCGGCTGAAACAGGACTACGGCCGGCGGTTTGCGCGAGGTGAAACCCTGATGTGTCTCGGGAACACCGAGAACACGGCCGGCAGCGATGTGGCCGGCATAGCGATGAAAGCCGAAAAAGTCGCGGGCGGCTGGCGGCTGAACGGGACCAAGGCCTATGTCACCAACGGCTATATCGCCGATCTGGGCGTCATCACAGCCGTTTCGGATCCCGAGGCAACCCGCAACCGCCGCCTATCGATGTTCCTGGTGGATTTGAACTCGGCCGACATCAAACGCACGAAGCTCAACAAACGGGTGTGGATTCCGTCGGACCTCACGCGGCTGCAGCTCAATGATGTGTTCGTGCCGGATGATCATCTTTTGGGCGAGCGCGGACGCGGACTCCAGCAGGTGTTGGCGGTGTTTACCTGGAGCCGTATTCCGATCAGCGCCTTGACCCTGGGCACGGCCGTGGGGGCCTTCGAAATGGCGTTAAACCGGGCTCGAAAACGGGAAATTTTTGGGAAAAAAATAGTCGAATTTCAAGCCAAGGCGTTCGAATTCGCCGATTTTTATGCCCGGATGGAAGCTGCACGCCTGATGCTCTGGAAGGCCTGCAGTATCTCGGATGGCGGTGGTGATTTTCGCCAGGAATCCTCGCTGGCCAAGTATCTCGCCGTCCAGATCGCAAGAGCGATAACGCCCTGGGCGGCCGATATTTTCGGCGCCGCATCGGTCGTTTTCGAGCATCCGATCCATAAATACCCGCTGGATGCCTGGGGTTCGTCATTGGGCGAGGGGACCCAAGATGTGCAGAAACTGGTGATATTCAGAGAGCTGATGAAAAAATATGCCGGTGACCGTCAAGGGTGAGTCGCCGGCGTGGCCATTATTTCTTAACGCTCGGGTCCGCAGGTGTGGTCGTTCACTTTGCTTAAGGCGTCAGCACGATCTTGCCGAACATGTCACCGCGTTCCATCAACCCGTAAGCCGCCCGGCCTTCGCTAAGCGGCAGGATGCGATCGATGACCGGTTGCAGTCGACCGCTGCCGAGAAGCTCGACGATGTCGCGAAAATCCTGATGGGAGCCCATGGTGCTGCCGATCAGGCTGATCTGTTTGCCGAAAATGTAGCGGATATCGATTTGCGCTTCCGGGCCGGAGGTGTTGCCGACGATGACGATTCGGCCGCCGCGGGCCACCGCCAGCAGGCTCTGGTTGAGGGTGGCTTGGCCGACGTTGTCCACCACGACATCCACACCGCGTTTGTCGGTCAACCGATAGATTTCCCTGCTCCAGTCGACCACAGAGCGGTCGAGGACGACATCGGCGCCCAATTCTACGGCCCGCTCGGCTTTCACCCGGTTACCGGCCACTGCGAAGACCCTGGCCCCGGCAAGCTTGGCAATTTGAATCGCCATGCTGTTGACACCGCCGCCGGATCCGACCACCAACACCGTCTCGCCGGCCCTCAGGCGGGCCCGGTGAATCAGCATGCGCCAGGCGGTCAGGCTCACCAACAGCGGCGCTGCGGCGGCCGAATAATCCAGGCCGGCGGGCTTGGCAGCCAGGTTTGCGGCCGGTACCGCGAGATACTCTGCGGCGCCGCCGCGGGTGTGTTCTCCGATAACATGGTAAGCGGGACTCAGTGAATCTTCTCCGCGGCGGGTATATTCGTCCGCAGCCAAACTGATACCGGGATCTATGATGACGGCCTGGCCGGGATGCCAGCCGGTTACGTTTCGGCCGACCTCGACGACCTCGCCGGCGACATCGGCCCCGCACCAGTGCGGCAGGTCGAGCTTCAGTCCCGGCCAGCCCCGGCGTACCCAGATGTCCAGATGATTCAGGGCACAGGCCCGCACCCGCACGATCACATCATCGGCACCCGCCGCCGGCTCGGCAACGTCCCCGTATTTGATGACGCTCAGGTCCCCGTGTTCTTCAAAATAGAGCGCTTTCATGGCAACTCTCCCCCATATGTCAGCTGGGACGGTCCTGTCTGTGAGCCCAAGCCCGGCGGGGTCCGCGTGCCCATCGCCCGGCCGGCGATGCACTTGATCATGAGGCGATGGTTTTCACGCCGGCAGGAGTCAGACAGCGATGTCCAAGCCGGCCTGGGCGAAGATCGGTCTCAGATAGGATAGGCTTTCCCGTCCGGCATCCTCGGGCGTGTCGACATAAGGATAGAGCTCGAGGCTGATGTCGCCGCGATAGTCGAGGCGCTTCATGGCATCGAAGACATCGCTGAAACGAATGCTGCCGTGTCCGGCAATCAGGTGAGCATGCCGGCGCGATGGAGCGATATCTTCGATGTGAACATGGCCGATCCACTCGAAGAGTTCCTCGAAAGCCGCCGCCGGGTTTTCGCCGGCGCAGTAAAAATGGCCGATGTCGAAATTCAAACCGACGGCCTTGGATCTGACGTCCTTGATGAACGATTTGAATTCCGGCGTGTTTTCCATCAACAGGTTCGGCTCCGGTTCGATCAGAATCTTGATGCCCAACTCCTCCGCCGGAGGTATCACGCGCTCCAGGCCTTCATGAAACAGCCTGGCGGCGGAGCGCCGGGACATCCCGTCCGGCAGGGGACCGCCCGGCGGGACGGAAATGTTGCCGCACTCCAGAAAACGGGCGACGTCGAGGCTGTCGAGCGTATGGCGGATACGGACCTCGCGCCGTTGCGGGTCCGCCTCGATCCATGACGGCAGATAGGTGTCACCGACTGCAAACAGGGTGAAGCTGTTGATGTTGGTAATCGTCAAGCCGTGGCGGTCGAGAAGCTCTTTGAGCCGGACCATCCTTTTCTCATCAAAATCGGGCGGATAAAGATGAGGCCGGTCACCCATGATCTCGACGCCGCGAAAACCGAGACCGGCTATTTTCTCGACGGCTGCGAACAGATCGGATTTGACGAAAGCATTGGTGCTGTAACCGAAGACCATGGTCGCCCTCCTGCTTTACGATGAGCCGCCGGATGACATTTTTTCCCTACAGCGACGCTCCAGCAGAACCAGGCTGTTGAGCTGTTCCTGGAAGGTCCGGGGCGCGCTCGGTCCCACCGGCTTCTTGAAGAAAAACCCCAGTTCGGGCACCGGACCGCTGCAGCCGGCCAGCTTCAGCGCGGCCATCCAGCGGCCGAGGTCAAGCACCATCGGTGCGGCCAGGATGGAGTCCCGGCCCTGCAGGTTGACACGAATGCTCATCGGCAGGTCGAACAGCCCTCTAAAATCGATGACATCCCAGGCTTCCTTGGCATCGCCCCGCGGCGGGTAGTAATCGATGTGAACTTTGTGGGTCGACGTACCGTAGCGCCCACCAACCGGATAGCCGAGAATCTCGTCGAGCAAATCGGTCTTATTGGCGACTTTGCCGGCGGCCCGTTCCGGCTCCATCAGATTTCTTCCATCCGCATTGCCGAGGATGTTGAGGCTGTACCATCCGTCGACCACAAGGCTCCGGGCCTTGAGCGCCGACGCCAGAACAACCTTGAGGTAGGTTTGGCCGGTCTTGCCGTCCCGGCCGCACAGCGGCACCTCCCGTCTGACGGCCTCGGCGACGAGAACCGGTATCTCGACCGTATTGGGTGTGAAGTTGACCAGCGGAACGCCTGAGGTTACCGCTGCCAAAGCGTAAGCGAGGTCCGGCAGGCTGCGGTTCCCCGCGCTTTCGTAAAGTTCGGCCAGGCTTCGGCAGTGATCGAGCCGGTTCAAGGGGGCGGCCGGAAGCAGGTTGATCAAAACCGGTTGGCAGTGTGCATGCGCTTCACGAAATTCTTGAATGTCGGCCGACAGGCGTTCCACCTGGCCGCGCAGGTCCTGCTCCGGCACCGGAGCTGCCTTGAGCGCAATTTGATCCAGCTGGTCGGCGTGAAGACGGCAAACAGGCTCCGGGACGATGCCCTGACACAGGGTCGCTGAGCTCAGGGCCTGGGGGTTGCTGTCCCAGCCGGCTATCCGCGTCGCCTCGACTGGCCCGAGAAACGGGAATTTGCCCCGGGTTGTCAGGCTGGGCATGACGATTTCAGGCGTCCTGCGGCAGGCGGCGACAGCGAGCGCCAGAGTCGATGCAATCGCGCCCTTGACCCCGGCAACAAGCAGCAAAAGGGGGGGCTTTCCCGCTAAACCGACCTCTGTCATGAACTTTGCCTCCCCATTCTGACGATTCTGCCCATAAAAGCTCTTGGCGCTTCACCACGCTGCCGCGAAACCGGCATCAGGCCGACCGCCCATTTGTCGGCCGCAACGACACTCATCACATTTAAATAAGTGGCATCGCAAGATAAGTCATTACGGAATCCGTGACAAATTAAAGACGCTGCTTCAGCGTGAACAATCCCGCGGCCGGCGGGTGAGATCGCCGGCCGCGGGCGCGGCCGAAAAAATGTGTCTACAGGCTTATGTCCCTGAATGTCAAGTCAGTTTCCGTCATTTACCTGCCCTTTTCCGCAATTTCTGCGTCATTCACGCCGGTGTGCGCAACAAATCGACGAGATCGCCGGTGCGGCGCACTCGGGTGGGCAATGCCTACTCATCGCAAAAACCGCGCCTTGGGGTTTGCAAACCAATCAGCTGTCGGATACCAGGAGACCGTCCGAGATCTGCAAGACCCGGCCGGCGAAGGCCGCACACTCCGGACTGTGGGTGACCATGACGATGGTCATTCCGCTGTCGTTGAGCTGGCGCAGCAGATCCATGATTTCCCCTCTGGTCTTTGTGTCCAGGTTTCCGGTGGGTTCGTCGGCCAACAGAATCGGCGGTTCGTTTACGATGGCACGGGCAATGGCGACCCTCTCTTTCTCACCACCGGATATCTGGTTCGGCAGACGGTGGCTCTTGTTTTGGAGTCCGACGGCTTCCAAGGCTGCTGCGGCCATCCGTCGCTTTTTATTGCCGGAGGCGCTGACGATCGCCAGCGGCAGCATGACGTTTTCGATAACCGTCAGGTAGGGAACCAGGTGAAAGCTCTGAAAAACGAACCCCAGAAACTCCCGGCGGAAATCGGCGCGTTTTTCGGATGACAGCCGGTAGATGTCGATGTCGTCCACCACGCAACAGCCTGAAGTGGGTGCATTCATCGCTCCCAAAATCGACAGGAGCGTCGATTTGCCGGATCCCGATACCCCCATGACGCCGACAAATTCTCCTGAAGAGATGGTGAAATTCATATCGGCAATGGCCGTGACCGTCGCCTCGCCACTGCCGTATCTTTTGACAAGGTTACTGGCTTCGATGCAACTCATCGGGTTCTCCTGCACTGGGCGTTAACAACTCCAGCACCCATCCGGATTTCCGGAACTGAAACCGATGGCGGGCGCGGATAGTCGGCTGCAGCCCATCATTATTTTTTTCGTGCGCTGGTTTTTCACAGCGCCCTCAAGGCGTCATTGGGGTCCATGCGCGCGGCCATCAGTGCCGGGTAAGCGCTCGACGCCAGTCCGACGGCCAGCGCCAGCCCGAATGCAATGGCGGCCAGTCCGGGGCTGGCATTCAGGTGAACCATGCGGTCTTCGATGAAGAGCCGCAACCCCGCCGCCGCGGCGGCAAAACCGGCCGCATAGCCGATCAATCCCGCGAACACCGAGACGATACCGGCTTCCAGAAATACGATCCGCATCACATGGCTCTTTCGAAAACCGATCGCCCGGAAAATACCGATCTCCTCGGTCCGCTCCCGAACGCTGCCCATCATCGTCACCAGAACCACCAGGGCACCGATCAGGATGACCACCCCCGAGACCCCGTAGCTGAACTTTCTGAACTGGGCCAGGGTTTCCATGCGGCCCTTGACGACTTGCTGAATCGCCATGACGTTGGCGCCGGGCAGCATCTCGGAAATCTGCTGCACCATGTCGTCGATGGGACAGTCGTGGCAAAGGGCCGCGACTTCGGCCATCGAAACCCGACCGGTTTTTTCCAATATTTCTTGGGCGGTGGCCATGGTGGTAAAGAGCAGCTGGTCGTCCTGACTGCCGGTGGGACGTAGAACGCCCGACACCAGAAGTTGTCGGCCCTTGATGGCGACCGGACTGCCGATGCTCAGGTTCAAAACGCGGGCCGCCTCGGCTCCCAGCAGGACGCCTTCATCCTCTGGAAAGGCGCCGTCGACGACCCACCAGGGTTTCAGGATCCTGGTGGTTTTAAAGACGACGCCCGATAGCAGGACCCGATGGGTGCCGATGTGGACGACGCCCAGAACCAGTGGTCCCAGCGCGGCGATATTGCGGTAATTCTTGATCGTGTTCAATCGGGCCAGATCGGCTTCACGGATTTCCTTCATCTCAAAGGCGACCCCGCCCAAAGAAAGGCCGCCGTAAGTAAGGGGCAGGTTTTCGGCCCGCGGAACGATCAGGATGTTGGCGCCGTATTTTTCGAGTTTGTGGTTGATGTCACCGGTCATGGCCTCGACAAAACTGATCACGGCAACGACCGTGGCGATGCCGATGGCGAGCCCCGCCAGCACGAAGGCGGACTTGGCCTTGCGGCGCATAAGGTTACGCAAAGCGATGTGTTTCAGCGTCATGACCGCGCCTTCCCTGAAAAATCGAAATACCGTTTGCCGTCCAGGATATCCTGTACCCGGATGACGACCTTTGTCCCCTGGAGAGATCGCTCGAGAGGCGCCGGGTTGCAACCGCCCTGAACCTCGTTGACCAGCACCGAAGCGAACCGACGGCCACAGTTGCGGCAGACCATGACGTCGCCGTCCTGATAGTAACCCTTACCGGCCGACCAGCAGACATCACAAGCGTCGAAAGCGGCCCGGATAATGCCGTCCGAGCTTTTCAGGACGAAATACCGGATGGTCAGGTCCTCGTGCTTGAGTTCGAAATGACGGGCGCGACCATCGGCAAAGAGGCTTGCCGGGTAGCTCACTTGATCACCGACCGTCTCCGCTGAAACCGTGGCTTCGACTGAAACCGCCTCGCCGCCACCCGAATTAAGCATCAGAAAAACACCGGCGCCGCCAATCACCACGGCACAAAGTACGAGAATCACCGCTAAGCGGTTTTTTCGGGCATGTCCAAGAACGGCCGCTTTTTTTGCGGCACGCCCATCTAGTGGGATCTTTGCTTTTTTACCCATTTTTTATGCTTCCCGGAGCTGTTTTAAAACAGGTCCCGATCTAGATCGGTTAAAAATTGATCGGAAACAGCCTTGGCTGACGGTCCCGCCTGACTTTACAAAAAAATGGCGCATTTCTGGATTAGAGATCCATCCGAGTCCTGGTTGAATCCGAAAATAAAGGACAGGTTAACGCCACCAAGGAGTGTAAAAACGCGATACTGCCGGCCGGAAAAGAAATATCCCGTTTCCGGTTAGTTCCTTTTCAACAGATTCAACAGAGAAAGGCCAGGGTGGCCAGGTAGATGGGTACTTTGAGGATAGAAGCGGATAGCCCCGCGGCCGCCGTGGCTGTTGTCACGGCGTTGCTTGCTGAGACTGCTGTAATATCGATACGGTCGGTGTTTAAATCGCGGTGATCGTTCTGGTGGGCCCTTAAAAGCGCCGGTGGTGATAATCGCTTCCGCGGAGCACCGGCGTATCCACAGGGGCAATCCGCTGCAGCGGAACAACAGCAACCGGAGGCCGTGCCGGTTATCCGCAGGGCGTGGTAGGAATCTGCAGCCGCACCGCTGCCGCTGCAACATGTCGCACTGCAGTCGGCGCCGACAAAGACGCTGGTTGCTAAAATCCCTAAGCCGAGCGCCAAGGTTAAGGCAAGCGAAACGGATTTTCTGCTCTTGCAAGGCTGCCGTAACGTCATAAGGACATCACTAAAAACATTAACAGCGCATTCGTGAACCGAATGTTTAATTTGTAGGTTGTGCCCTCGTTATTGTCAACGCTAATTTGCAAGGAAGACTTTACAAACCATGCGCCGTCTCTATATTGCGGTGGTTATTCTATTCAATTCACTGTTTGATGCGGATGAAGGGAGATGCTTGATGAGGTACGATTTTAACGCGGATGAAATTTTTGAAATGGCCGAACAGATGGAAAGAAACGGAGAGAATTTCTACAAGACCGCGGCGGCCGCGATCGACAGCGAGGCGCACAAGCGGCTCTTGCTGGAACTAGCCGCCATGGAGGTCGACCATGAAAAAACATTCAAGACCATGCGCAAGGAGTTGAAAGCCGCCGAAAAATCCGCTACGGTTTTCGATCCCAACGGCGAGGCGGTGCTTTACCTGCGGGCACTTGTCGACACGCGCGTCTTTTTTGAAAAAAAGATCGACGTCTCCTCGATGGAGAAAATCCTAAAAGCCGCCATCGAAGCGGAAAAAGATTCAATCGTTTTTTACCTCGGCATGAAAAATGCCGTGCCGGAGAAACTGGGCCGGGATCGAATCGAGGGCATCATCAAAGAGGAAATGGGGCACATCCGGTTGTTGAGTCGGGAGTTGACCCAGCTGCGCCAGTAGGCGGCGGTCTCTTCGACACGCCGAATAACCCCCTGTCCGCCGCCGATTTGCCGGTCGGGCCGCGAAACGCGAGGCCACCTGAAACCGGGCGGCCCGACCATCGGTTGGTGCGCGCCGACAGCCGTGGTCACTCCAATACCTTTCCCTGGATCGATATATTTTCCAGACCGGCGCGGTCCACGATCCGAATATTCCGCCCGTTGACCTCGATCAGTCCCTGGACTGCCATTTTAGTGAAGATGCGTGACAAGGTCTCCGGGATAGTGCCCAGCAAACTGGCCAGCTGTCCCTTTGGAATCGGCAGTTCCGCCCCATGCGGATCGTCCTGCTCGTCTGCCAGCAATAGAAGATAGGAAGCCAGGCGGCCCGGCACCTCCTTTAACGACAGACTTTCGACTTGAACCGTGAACTGGCGCAGCCGCATCGACAGCACGGCGAGCATTTTCAGGGCCAGCGATGGGTTGCGGGAGATGAGGCCCACAAAGGCATCCCGGGGAAAAAACAGCAGACGGCTGTCGGCCAGCACTTCCGCATTGGCGGGAAATGACCGCCCCGCAAACACGGCCACTTCACCGAACGGTTCTCCCGGACCGATGATGTGAAGGATCTGTTCCTTTCCGTCCGGGGCAAGCTTAAAAATCTTTATCAGTCCGTCGATTACGATATAGAAACCGCTGCCCTGATCTCCTTCGAAAAAAACCGCTTCCCCCTTGGTGAAATTCCGCCTGACGGCGATCTGACGAACCTCTTCCAGCTGGGCGGGCGAAAGGCCGCTGAATGCGGATGTATTCGCAATTATTTCAATTGCTTTTTTCATAAACACTCGTTTTGGGACATACCACCGGTTTTTGACCTATGTCAATGCCTATCACCGTCGGCTGATATAAAAATCGATTCACCGACGCAAAAATACGATTGGTTGACTTAAGTCAATGCATGGTCTTATGCCAATGTATATGTTGTTCTTAAATAATCAGCGGTGAAAGCCTGTTCGATTTTTTTAACCCCAAGAAAAGGAGAACGATCATGTTTTGTTTTCAGTGTGAACAGACGTCAAAAGGCGAAGGTTGTACGAAGATCGGCGTATGCGGCAAGCAACCCGAAGTTGCGGCCCTTCAGGACCTGTTGGTCTATGCCGTGAAAGGCCTCTCACAGTATGCGGTTGAAGGTCGCAGGGTCGGGGTCAGTGACCCTGAGGTCGACAGGTTTACCTCCAAGGCACTTTTTTCGACCCTCACCAACGTCGATTTCGATCCGGCCCGCTTCGTCGAGCTGATCAATGAAACCGTCAAACAGCGGGAAGCCCTCAAGGAAAAGGTGCGGTCGGCCGGCGGAAAAACCGGTTTCACGGAAGGTCCGGCCGTTTTCAAGCCGGAAAGCTCAATGGAGGCAATGGTGAGGCAGGGTGAAAAAGTCGGTGTCAAGTCGGACCCGGACATCAATCCCGACATTCTGTCACTCAGGGAACTTCTGGTTTACGGGCTCAAGGGCGCGGTCGCCTACGCCGACCATGCCGCCATCCTGGGTCAGGAGGACGAACGGGTGTACGCTTTCATGCACGAAGCTCTGGCGGCCACCCTGGACGGCTCCCTCGGTGTCGAAGAACTGGTCGGCCTGGCGTTGAAATGCGGTGAGATCAACCTGCGGGCCATGGAGCTTCTGGATGCCGGCAATACCGGAACCTACGGCCACCCGGTTCCCACCCCGGTCCCGCTGGGCGCGAAAAAAGGCAAGGCGATTCTCGTTTCCGGGCACGATCTCAAAGACCTGGAGCTGCTTTTGCAGCAGACCGAAGGCCAAGGCATCAACATATACACCCACGGTGAAATGCTGCCCTGCCACGGCTACCCCGGATTGAAGAAATACCCGCACTTCTTCGGGCACTACGGGACGGCCTGGCAGAACCAGGCCAAGGAATTCGCCAAATTTCCCGGGGCTATTCTGATGACCACCAACTGCATTCAGCGACCGCAGGAGTCATACAAAGACAACATCTTTACCACCGGTCTGGTCGGTTGGCCGGGGGTGACGCATGTCTCCAAGGATTTTACCCCTGTCATCCAAAA
Source organism: Deltaproteobacteria bacterium (assembly GCA_041299015.1). Lineage (GTDB taxonomy): Bacteria > Desulfobacterota > Desulfobacteria > Desulfobacterales > SG8-13 > JARFQH01. Next base: position 5,822 of record JBFYWB010000084.1, on the reverse strand, counting down.
GACGCTCGAAATGCCGGGGTTCCCCGAAGATGTCGAAACGCAGAGCGTGCTGACGGGCTTCGGCCACAACGCGGTCATGGGCGTGGCCGACAAGATCATCGCGGCGGTAAAGAGCAAGGCGATTCGCCACTTCTTTTTGGTGGGCGGCTGCGACGGCGCCAAACCCGGCCGCAGCTACTATACCGAATTTGTCGAAAAGGTGCCCCAGGACTGCGTGGTGATGACCTTGGCTTGCGGTAAATTCCGCTTTTTCGACAAACAGCTCGGTGACATCGGCGGGATTCCGCGTCTTTTGGATATCGGGCAGTGCAACGATGCCTATTCGGCGGTTCAGATTGCCGTGGCGCTGTCAAAGGCGTTCGATGTCGGCGTCAATGACCTTCCGCTGTCGATGATTCTGTCCTGGTACGAACAGAAAGCCTGCGCCATCCTTCTGACCCTGCTGTACCTCGGGATCAAGGACATCCGGCTCGGACCGAGCCTGCCGGCTTTTGTGTCTCCCAACGTATTGGATGTACTGGTTAAAAACTTCAACATCATGCCGATCAAAACGCCCGACGAAGATCTGAAGGCGATCCTCGGCTAAACCATCACGGCAGGGGCGTTCCGGACGTTGTTGCTGAAATCCGGAATGCCCCCAAACCACACGACGATCTAAAGGGGGAAAGCCGCCATGAAATGTCCGGGTCAGGATACACTCTACTGGAAGCCGGGTGCCATCTTTGAGGTGAACTGTCCGAACTGCGACCGACCGGTGGAATTCTTCAAGGATGACACCTCTCGCAAATGCAGCCATTGCGGTCACCGTTTTGTGAATCCCCATATGGACTTTGGTTGTGCGGCTTACTGCCCGTATGCCGAACAATGCCTGGGAACGCTTCCCGAGGAAGTACTAGCGCAAAAGGAGGACCTGCTCAAGGATCGGGTGGCGGTCGCGATGAAACGCATTTTTAAGCGTGATTTCAAACGGATCGGCCAGGCCACGCGGCGGGCGCGTTATGCCGAGCGCATTGCCGGAAAAGCGCGCGCTACGCTTCCGGTCGTGCTTTGCGCGGCCTATCTGCGGGATATCGGCGCGCCGCAGGCCCTGCAAAAATACGGGGACACTTCGGAAGAGCATTTGGAGCAGGAAAGTCCGGCGGTTGCTCGGGCGATTCTCACCGCATTGCAAGCGAAAGATCCGCTCGTCGATGCCGTTTGCACCATTGTCGGTCACCATCGTGTCCCGGCTGCAGACGCACCACCGGATCTCAAGATTGTTTACGATGCGGACTGGGTGGCCCAGATGGAAGAACGTCTCAAGTCGCAGCCGTTGGATCACGGTCAACTCTCCGACCGGATCGAAGCAAAGCTGCTGACCGCAGCGGGCAAGGACGAGGCGCGCACGGTTTTGCTTCGATAGCGTGTTCAAGAGGGCATGGAAAAAATCAGACCAATAGCACGGAGGTGGCCTTGTGCCAGCTGCACAAGCAGAATCCGCACACCCGCCCGACGCCATTGGTCACGCCTTCGGTGTAATTGAAACAGAGAATGCGGAAGAAGGATCATTTCAGTATGGTCGATAGAGAGGGTAACCCATGAAAGTCAAACGTAAAATCATACAGATCAACGAAGAAAAATGTGACGGTTGCGGACAGTGTGTTCCGGCCTGCGCCGAAGGTTCTCTCGAGCTTGTGGACGGCAAGGTGAGAGTGGTGTCCGAAAACCTGTGTGACGGCTTGGGCGCCTGTCTCGGCGAATGCCCTAAGGGGGCCTTGAAAATTATCGAGCGCGAGGCCGAGGAGTTTGACGAAGAGGCGGTTGAAAAATTCCTGGCCGAGAAGGAGAAACGGCCGAATGGCTTGATCGCCGGCGGCTGCCCTTCGGCACGCATCCAGCGGTTCGACCAGCCGGGGGCGCCCAAGGGTCCGCACCCCGCGCCGGCCGGGGCGAAAGGCCCATCCGCCCTGATGCACTGGCCGGTGCAGATCCATCTGGTGCCGTCGAGCGCGCCCTTCTTGAAAGGCGCCGACCTTCTGGTTCTTGCGGACTGCGTGCCGGTGGCTTTCCCGACCCTACACCGCGATTTTCTCGAGGGCAAAGCCGTCATGATCGGCTGCCCGAAATTCGACGACACCGAAAGCTATATCGACAAGTTCGCCCGGATCTTTCGAACGGCCGGCATCAAACGGGTCACCATCGTCGTGATGGAAGTCCCTTGCTGTTCCACTCTGCCCATGATCGTCAAAAAAGGCCTCGCGGCCTCCGGCCAAGTCGTTCCCATTCATGAGGTTGTGGTCAGTACCAAGGGGGTCATTCTGAATCGGGATTCGGCCGTCCAATGATCCGCTGATCCGCGGTTTTCCGGGATCGAGCCCGCGACGCCTCGAAGCGTCCTGCATCCGATCGGATCGGTTCCGGACATCGCGGGGTCTCTTCGTAGCAGCCGTGTTTTCGGAACACTGCCTGTCTGCGCCCCTGTCCGATTGTCCCATCAGGTTGCCGACCAGCGTATTGAAAATAGAAACCACCGTGAGCGGTTCACATCTTGGTGTAAAGCGCCCAGCGCTGATTTTGGGGCACCGGCCAGCGACGCACGAATCAGCAATGGCCAGCAATTTTGTGTTTACAGTGCCATTGAAATATGACAATTAAGAATTTCTTGAGCCCGGATAACGTGCGGACCAATCGCCCCTTGCAACCGCGGGCGCTTATTGACAACCTCAATCCATGCAAAGGAGGAAGAACATGGCGGAACAACTACAGGTTTACAAATGTGGGGTATGCGGAAACATCGTCGAGGTTCTTCACGGCGGGGCCGGTGAACTGGTGTGCTGCGGGAAACCGATGGCGCTCATGACGGAAAACACGGTTGATGCGGCCAAGGAAAAACACGTACCGGTCACCGAGAAGGTCGACGGCGGATACAAGGTCAAAGTCGGCAGTGTGGCCCACCCCATGGAAGAAAAACACTACATCGAGTGGGTGGAGCTGATCGCCGACGGTAAAGCCTACCGACAGTTCCTAAAGCCGGGGCAGACGCCTGAGGCGATTTTCGCGATCGATGCCGCCGCTGTGACGGCCAGGGAGTACTGCAATCTGCACGGGCTCTGGAAAGCATAGTCAACCGCTTCGAGATGTCAGCAACTCGGCGACAGAAAGGCGGTCACCGCGCTTGCCGTTGCCGACGAAAATCATCACCAACGGATATCAGAATGCCCTTAAAGGAGGTGAACGCCATGCCAAGTTGGAAATGCCACAAGTGCGGGTATACTTTCGAGGCCGATACACCGCCGGACACATGCCCCTCCTGTAAAGAGAAATGCGAATTTTTAGACAACACCTGTTACACGCCTGACTGCGATGCGGAAGGGGTCGATAAACGGATCAAGTAGAAGGAGATGCGGACATGGCGAAGGCACTCGTAGTGTATTCCACGCGCACCGGTGAGACCCAGAAAATAGGCGAGCTGATTGCGGAAGGGATCCGGATCGCCGGTCATGAGGCCGCGCTGGCCAGTGATAAGGAAATCAAAAAAGCCGCCGATCTCGACGGCTATGATGCCTATGTCTTCGGCTCGGCAACCTACCACGGCGATATGATGCAGGGCATGAAGACGCTTCTGTTTCTGGCGGAAAAAGCCCAACTCGAGGGCAAGGTCGGCGCGGCCTTCGGTGCCTTCGGTTGGAGCGGCGAGGCGCCGGGACGGATTTACGGAACCATGGAAAACATCTTTAAAATGAAGATGGCCAAAGAGCCGCTGATGCTCAAATCCAGCGCACTCGGCGGTGGTCTGCAGATGGCCCAGGAGTATGGGCGTCAAGTCGCTAAAATGATGAAGTCCTCTTGATCGAGCCAAGCAAAACTGAAAGGAGATCGCTATGCCTACCACACCTCAGCATTGTCCGGGTTTTACGAATTTTAAAAACCTCAAGTCGTTCATGTGCAAGTGCCCCGAGTGCGGCGCCGAAAAGGAAATCTTTTCCGACGAGTTCTCCCGGACGCACAAGTGCACCAAATGCGGTAAGGAAATTGATTTTACACAGTGTACGTTGGAGGGGGGCGCCGGCACGACGGAACCCTCGTAAGGCCCGCACGGCGAAGTTGCACTTTCTGACGATGTCGAAAAAAATGGTCGGTTGACGAATGCCGGTCCTGTAGGACGAAAAAACATGCTGGTTTTAGGCTTGCAGGGCAGTCCGCGGAAAAAGGGTAACACCCAATTTCTCCTGTCGACACTGCTGGATGAAGCTGCACGACTGGGGGCTAGGACACATACAATCGAGGTCGCCAGCCGCAACATCGTCCCGTGTAAAGAACTTGTCGTCTGTGAGAAAAAGGGGTTCTGCCCCATCGATGACGACATGAAGCACGGCATTTACGCATTGCTACGTGAAGCCGATGTCATCCTGTTGGCCAGTCCCGTATTTTTTTACAACGTGACGGCCCAGTTGAAAGCGCTGATCGATCGCTGCCAGACCCTCTGGGCACGCAAATACCGGTTGAAGTTGGCCGATCCGGCACGACAATACCGGCGTGGCTTTCTGTTGGCGGCCGGTGCCACCCGGGGGCGGAATCTTTTCGAGGGCATGAAGCTGACCGCCCAGTATTTTTTCGATGCCGCCGGTGCCGAGTTTACCGGCAGTTTGACTTATCCCGGTATCGAAGGGCCCAAAGACATGCAGAATCATCCGACGGTGCGTGAAGATGTCAAGCAAGCGGTCCGGCACCTGCTGGAACCGTTGGCGAGCCGCCCAAAAGTTCTCTTCGCCTGTCGGGAAAACGCCTGCCGCAGTCAGATGGCTGGTGCCTTCGCCCAGCATTATGCCGGAGATCGCCTCGACGTGGCCATCGGCGGCAGCCAACCGGCCGGTGGCGTCAATCCGATAATGGTCGCGGTGATGCAGGAGAAGGGCATCGACATGGCTTTCCGCGTGCCCCGATCGATCGAAGCCGCTCTGGAAAACGGTCCGCCGCAAATCATCGTCACCATGGGGTGCGGTGAGGCCTGCCCGCAGGTTCCGGGCGCCCGGGTGCTGGATTGGGACCTGCCCGATCCGTCCGGACAGACCCTGGATACCATGCGCAAGCTCCGCGACCAAATCGATAACAGCGTCAAACAACTCGTTCAAGAATTTCAGATAGCGTGAAAGTGGCAACTGACAATCAACATAAGGAGGTATGAAAGCATGGACAAATACGTATGTACGGTTTGCGGTTATGTTTACGATCCGGCACTGGGTGATCCTGACAACGGTGTGGCCACCGGAACTAAATTTGGCGACCTCCCCGACGATTGGGTCTGCCCGGTCTGCGGAGCGGGCAAAGATGATTTTGAAAAAGAATAGCGACAGATCCGTAGCCGGTTGACAAAACCTTGTTTCAGCAAAAGTTTAGAATGCCCTTTTCGGCATTGCCTTGTGGTAATGCCGAAAAGGGCATCATTTGTTCGGATGTTCGGCCGCACCCGCAACACGGACGACCCGCCAACCATTGCTTGAGGAAGGTGAAATGAAACCGATCGAAATCGCACAAGGTATTTACGATGTGGGCGTCAATGATTGGAATATCAGTGACTTTCACGGATACTCGACGCCGTTTGGAACGAGCTACAATTCCTTTCTGGTCGTGGACGAAAAGATAACGCTGATCGATACGGTCAAAAGCCAGTTTTCCGATCAACTCCTTGACACCATTGCCAAGGTTGTCGATCCGAAAAAAATCGATCTGGTTATCAGCAACCACACCGAAATGGATCATTCCGGCAGTCTCGCGCGCGTCATGCACCGCATCGGCGAGGACAAACCGCTCTACTGCTCCAAAATGGGTGAAAAAAATCTCCA
>JBFYWB010000054.1:0-75631 GCA_041299015.1 Deltaproteobacteria bacterium | reverse complement strand
CGCCCGGTTATTTGCGACGTTAGCCGAACAAATCGAACTGACACCCCATACGATGTGGATTTTTATAGCTATATAAATCCACATAATAGAGGTGTGATATGAAAACTATTCAGATGACACTCGTCAAAGCGATCGACCGAGTTTCGAAGGAACTCCACACAAATCGTTCTGCTCTTGCAAGAAAGGCGCTTCGGGAGGCTCTCGTTCGGTACAGCCTTGAGCAACTGGAGCGCAAGCACCGCGAGGGATACGAACGGCACCCGGTTGATGCCGATGAGTTTTCGGTCTGGGAAGCGGAACAAGCTTGGGGTGACGAATGAAAAGCGGCGAAGTCCGGTGGTACAAGCTTTCCCGGCCGGAAAAAAAAGGTCTGTCCTTATCCTGACAAGAGATTCCGTGCTGCAATATCTTGGGGAAGTGACTATCGCTCCCGTTACGAGTACGGTCCGTGATATTCCATCGGAGGTTTTTCTATCGAAAGCTGACGGCATGCCGCTCGATTGCGCTGTTAACTGTGACCACCTGCAGACTGTTTCGAAGGGAAAACTCGGTTCCTTGATTACGACCTTGCCCCCGGGAAAGATGATTGATGTCGGACGGGCAATCCGCTTCGCTCTCGATGTCTGAGACAGGTGCGGCCAACCAGTCGCTCCGCCTGATCCCAAGGGCCTGACGGCCCTCGGTCCTGGTGAGCTTTTCGTTCGACGTCATCGGGATAATCATGTCCGTTTTGGAGGAGGTAATTCTCATGAGCAACTCGTTCAAGTACATGCGGCTTTCGAAGGACGACGCGGCCTGCCTGCTGGTGGATCACCAGTCAGGTCTGATCTCCTTAGTACAGGATTTTTCCCCGGGTGAGTTCAAGAACAATGTTCTCGCCCTGGCAGCTAGCGCCAAGTACTTCAAGCTGCCCACGATCTTGACGACCAGCTTCGAGAACGGTCCGAATGGGCCCCTGGTACCGGAACTCAAGGAGCTATTCATAGGCGCGCCGTACATCGCTCGTCCCGGGAATATCAATGCCTGGGACAACGAGGAGTTCGTCGATGCGGTGCGAAAGACCGGACGCAAGCAGTTGATCATCGCCGGAGTAGTTACCGAGGTGTGCGTGGCGTTCCCAGCGCTCTCAGCCGTCGAAGCCGGATACGACGTCTTTGTGGTTACCGACGCCTCTGGGACGTTCAATGAAGTCACAAGGCACGCGGCATGGGCGCGCATGGCCGCAGCGGGTGTCCAGATCATGAGCTGGTTCGGCGTAGCGTGCGAGTTGCACCGAGACTGGCGCAACGACATCGAGGGTCTCGGCGCGCTTTTTTCCGAGTACATTCCGAACTACAGGAACCTGATTACGAGCTACATGGCCAAGAAGTAGCGGCGGAGTATTCGACCCGATTGCGATGAAGCGATTCAGAGTGCTGCCCAACAAAGCTTACAGAGGACGGCGTTGCGCGCCGCCGCTGATGCTTGGTGTTGGCAGTAGGGTCAGGCTCACATTGCTGACACGTATCAAATATGATGGGGGCGTTGTGAGTATAAAAGCAACAGATATTCTCGATTTCAGCGTTGAGGAGCGGATTCAAATGGTCGAAGACATATGGGACAGCATTGCGGCTTTGCCAGAGGCCGTTCCACCTAGCGAAGAACAGAAAAGGGAACTGGATAGCCGGCTGGAAGCGTATCACCGGAATCCTGACGCAGGGTCTCCATAGATCGAAGTTGGGGAAAGAATTCGGAATCGGTCGGGATTATGAAGAAACCAGTTACCGTCAGAGGGGAAGCAGAAACCGATCTGGCCGCGGCATACCAGTGGTATGAGCAACAAGTCCATGGATTGGGCGGCGACTTTCTCTTGTGCGTGGGTGCTGTGATGGCGTCAATCGAAAGGAATCCTCATCTTTCGATCTGCTTGAAACCTTTTATCGTCCGGCTGTACCCGAATTGTGGAAACAGCTTCAAAAAACACATAAATTGAGGGCGGTGAAATGAAACCGGGATATAAAACCCTGCTATTAGCTCTGTTACTCTATTTTTTCGGGGGCACAGTCTTTGATGGCACGGAGACTTCATCTCAGGAATTTGATGCTGGGACTTCAGAATCCCAAAATCGGTTCACCATAGCCAGCTACAATCTCGGATCAGTCGATTTAACTGATCTTGAAACGATCCGGGCTACAGCAGACATCCTTTCCAGGTTTGAAATAGTAGCGCTTCAATGCATCCGAAGTGATAATGCGGCGTCCGTCATGGATTCCTTAGTCGAAGAATTGAATCGGTATGGCCATCACTTCGAATATCTTTTGGGGCCGATTGTCAAAGATGGCCTTAACCGGTATGCCTTTGTCCATCAGGCTGACATCATGCGCCCTGTAGAATGGCACTCATACGATGATTCAAAGGAAAACAATTTCGGTTCCGAAGCATTTTTTGCGAGATTTGAAACCCATGACGCCGCGTTTGATTTCACTCTCATAAACTATTACGCTGAACCTGAATCAAGGCCTCAGGAAATAGATTTGTTACCACTTGTCATTGAAGACGTGAAAGTTCGGTTTCCAGAGGAAACCGACATCATTATTCTTTGCTCAGCCAAAACCGATTATGACACTCTTTCCGTCAGCGACCCATTTAAATCATTGGAGCAGAAGGATTACATTCTTCTATTGGACGCCGAGACAAATCAGGGGAAAAAAAATTTTGACGATCCCATCGATTCACAAATCATCGTCGCCGCCGCATCCGAAGAAATGTTTTGGGAAGACGCCGGTTTACTTGCGATCGATTCTGAATCGATTAACGAGCAAGATACCGACGCGGTTTTATTGAGTCGCCAACCGGGTTTCAGCTCTATCGTAATCGTAAACAATGTGCCTGAGGACGCGGAGGATGTGAATAATGGTACAAGTTCTAAGGCATTCTGCTTTTTCGGAACCACGAGCAATTGATTTTGGGCATGAAGCTGATATGAACGTTGCCGATTGTATTTGAATTTGCGCCGAAACCGCACAACCCACTTTAATCTTTTCTATACAAAAAATCACGCTGGTTTATAGTATGGGATCGGCCCAAGAGAAGTGATTGTATTTTAAAAAGAATGGTGGGGGAAACCGCCTTTTTAGGGGCTTAGAGCAGCATTTGTAAAGGTAGATATGCCGAATTGGATTTGAAGGATATCCGAAAAGTATTTTCAGGCTATATCAATGCCTGGTGTAAAAATGACGATAGAGTGATATTGAGCTTATCTTTTGATGGGAAAAAGATAAATGCAGAATGGGTTGAAATGAAAGAATATTTAGAATTTAACCATGCGGTGGAGGGGGACGCGAAATAGCGGATCAATTTTTCCGGAACATAGTCACAACGCGCACCCCTCACCGCAAACGTATGGTGGCTGGACAGCCGAGATGGATGCAGAGCCGTATGACCGATGGTACGAAACCCCGCGCGGCAGGTGGATTGGGCAGCGTGAGGCGGCTTTGGTTCTTCAGAACCTGCAACCTCGCCCAGGAGAATCGCTCCTCGACGTCGGCTGTGGCACGGGCTTCTTCACTCGTACACTTGCCGCCGCACTGGATGGCCGGGTAGCAGGTGTCGACATCAACCCGGACTGGGTGGAGTATGCGCGTCGTCGCGATGATGGGGAGACTTCCTACGCGGTCGCTGACGCACGTTCCCTGCCGTACGCAAACGCCAGCTTCGACTTGGTCGTGTCGATTGCGGCCCTCTGTTTTATTGAGGAGGAGATCACTGCAGTACATGAAATCCTTCGCGTGGCGCGTCGCCGATTCGCGATCGGTTTGCTCAACAGGCACAGTCTCCTTTACCTGCAAATGGGCCCAGGCGGCGGCCGCGGAGGCTATCGAGGTTCGCATTGGCACACGGTGCGTGAAGCCAGGGGCCTCTTCCATGACTTGCCCGTCGAACATCTCCGTGTGCACACGGCCATCCAGATTCCCAGCGGCGGATCGTTTGCGAGTCGCATTGAGCGCGCCTGGCCATCCTCACTTCCGAGCGGCGCATTCATCCTCATCGCTGGAAACGTCGCATGCGCCACCTAACATCACGCGCTTGGACGCAGACGATCAGAAAACGGTGCCAAGCGGCCCTTCACATCCGCCTCGATTGGGTGGTTCGACCTTAGACGGTAAACCACCTCGGTCAACCCAAGCGGTCGCATCCTGCAGATCTCAGCACTTGACGTCAGAACGTCATGACGTTATAATGTCACATATAGGAGGTGACATTATGGCAACACCCGCAAAACGTGCTACTGTATATTTCGATCCCAATATACATAAAGCATTGAAATTAAAATCCATAGAAACATCAAAATCAATTTCCGATCTCGTCAATGACGCAGTCAAGGCAGCGCTTGCAGAGGATGCAGAGGATATGGCTGCATTCGAGGAAAGGGCGAATGAGCCGCTAATCAGTTTTTCTGAAATGCTTAAAAGGCTTAAAAAAGATGGCCGAATATGAAATCTTTTTCAAAGATTCGGTTTGGAAGGAGCTCAAAAAAATTCCGAAAAACGATCTTAAAAAAATCATTTCGCGAGTCGAGCAACTTGGAAACGATCCTAGACCTATGGGTTGTGAAAAACTCACCGACTATGAACTGTACCGCATCCGGCAGGGAAATTATCGTATCGTCTATTCAATACAGGATAACGAACTTACGGTGTGGGTGATCAAAGTCGGCCACAGAAAAGATGTATATCGTTAGCGAAAAAGCGTGCTAATAAGAGCGACCTGATCTGGCTTAGGAAAACAAGGGACTCGATGCAGGGCCAGGTAGATATAGAGAAGCTTGAAGATGACACGAATCGATAAGGTAGCAAAGAGACTCAGCGATCTTTACGAGTTCAATCGAAAGATCAAGGCCTACTAATTTAGGGAAAAGCGAAGGGCCAACAAGTTGCTCAAGGAGGATTCGGCAAAATACCACCGCGCCCCTTAGGGGTCACTTGTATGAAACTTCACACAAGTAATGGCCTTCGCGGTTGGTAAGCGGACATTTGTTCCAAGGCCGGTTCAAAAGCATGCTGGTACGAAATGACGCCTATGCCCTGCAGCTTTCCTGTTATGTCCATCGCAATCCGCTGCACGCTGGACCGGTCCAGCGTGCAGCGGATTATCCTTGGAGCAGCTACCCTATGGCAATTCCCAATTCGCGGTATAGGTGCTTATGCCTTGAAAAGTGCCCTCTTTGGCCGGTTTCAACTCTTCAAGTTCGTATTCGCCCTTCCCGCTGAGGCCAGCATATTTTCCTTTCCCGCCCAAATATTCATAATTCCCCTTGCCACCTTTGCCCATATCACCGGTGCCGATGTATGTAATAAAAAATCGATCGCCATCTGAGTCGTTATAGACACAAGTGCCTTTATCATTATCATAATGTCCCCTGATCGCATGATATGCACCGATGCATCGAACAGATGCGTTTTTGAATATTGACTTTCCAGGTTCAGGGATCAATACACCTGTCATTTCATACGTCATGTGAGCGCGCTCTTCTCCTATGGCTATGTATGCATAAGTTCCACTGTATGTAAATTTACCCGATGTCATGCCTTTCTTAAGATCCTGCGCGTTACCTTTCGGGCAGAAAGAACCCATTGCGATCAGAAACGCTGCCGATAGTATGATTAGTTTTTTCATTTCTTGCTCTCCTGTTGTTGGAGTTGAAAATGAATAAATTGTTGCAAAAAGCTCCCTTGCCCGTTGACGCAAAATGATGGAGGTCCGCCTTTTCTCTATTCGGGGCACTTTCGGGCAATCTTTGCGGCATTTAATCGATGGGGATCACTTTCCCGGCCGAATCGGCACCGGAACGACCGGCGACGGCCCCCAGACTTCAATTGTCACATTCAAAGCGAGTGTGCGCAGTTCCGTCAACACTTTTTGCGTCTCCTCATGGCTTTGCCAGGCTGCCCAAGCGAGCATGTCCTCGAACTCGTAAGTCGTCACCGCTTGTGAGGCACCGGTGGCCGGGCGGTAGGCCCGAAACTCGATCACACCCGGCACCGAAAGAGAACGCTTGATAGCGCCTTCCGTCCATTTTAAATAAGCCTCGACCTTATCCGGATGGATATCCCATTTCATGACTTGAAGCACCATAATACTCCTCCTTTCAGTGGTGATAGAATTAGATTCGGGGCGAAGGTGTTTTAGGAAATCATCGCGGTCCTTCTCCCGACTGGCGGGTCAAGAAGCGGCATTAAAGATTTGATCCGTGTATATTTCTAACATGGCACTTGGCCTTGATAAAGGGGATGTCGGGAAAGACGCCCAAGGACTGGAGACCATGCGGGTCCTGGGAAAGAACATGGCTTTCCTCCTCAAGAAAATAAACCGGTGATACCCGGTTCACCTCGACGCCATCGAGATCAGCCGACATATTTATCCAGACCCATGTGGCGGTGAAATCTTAAAAAGTCCGTTCGGCCGAATGCCGGCAGCAGCGACAGGTAGCTGAACCCTTCCATCGGCAGACTGAACCGTTCGAGACCAGGTTCGGTGCAGCCGCGGCATTCATTGAAGCGGCCGACGCTTTTTCTGATCCGGTTCGCCCGGTCCGAAAAGAAGATTTCCGCCAACGATTGGCACCGTATGTTGCCGACGGATCGATCGATCAGAGGGCACAGGTACACTTCGCCATTGCTGCGGACGAAGAAGTAATTGTACCCGCAGGTGCACGGCTTGTGCATGACGCCGGTTTGAAAGTAGTCTATCAGGCGACCGCCGTGGTAACTCCAGTCGGAGCGCTCACGCCGGAAAAAATGGATCATTTTGGCCACGTCATCCGGGCTGAAGGCCATATCTCCGGCCAGATCGGGATTAAGGTAGCGCCCCCTGGTGACGATGCAGGGCGAAATGATCGTAAACAGGCGATTCGCTGCGGCGTAATCGGCGATGCCATCGAGTTCATCGACATTGAGCGGCAAGATAGTGGTCTTCACACCGATGATCAGATTGGGATAGCGTCGGCGAAGATCGATCAGGCCCTGGATGGTTGCGTTTAACTTCGGCCAGGCATCCTTCACCCGCCGAATTTGTTCGTGAACCGGCCCCGCCGCATCCATGGCGCAGACCATGACCAGCTCGATGTTTTGCCTTTGCAGCCGGCGGGCGATCTCTTCAACTGCCGTTAAGACCCGCCGGGTCAAAAAGCCGTTGGTGGTCACGGCCACTGCCCGCAATCTCTTCAGGTTGGTTTTTTTGAGGGCGCAGATGCCGTCGAAGAGATCGACCAGGTCACTGCGCAGAAAAGGTTCACCGCCGGTGACATCCAGTTCCCGCAGGTCGTCCAGCACCGGGGACGCGAGCAGAGCCAGCCAGTCGGCAATCGGCAGGTTCGGCACGCGGGCCGGGATCTTCCAGATGTTGCACATGATGCAGCGGGCAATGCAGTCGTGCGTGATCTCGAAGCTGATCGCGGCCGGTTTCCCCGGTTTCCCGGTGAGGCGTCGATAGCGATGGCGCAGACCGTTTCGACCGAGCTGAATTATCAGCTTCAACAGGGTGCGGTCCATTTGCATTTAAGATCTCCCGCAAGCGCCGTCTTTGTGTCGATCCGCCGGTTTCCAGCAGTAGGCTGCTTTTCTGAGGGCGCAACGGTCTTCCGGCGCCATCAGAACACCGCTGTGAGCGAAAGCGCGTCCCATACAGCCCCCACCGCAGTGATGCCTCCCGGAACAGCCTTCACAGGTGTCGAGCCGCGTCATCCGCCGCCGGCTGATCCGGGGAAGCTCGGCCCATCTGGGCAAGCCTTCCGAAATGAGATCTTCGAAAGGGCGGTGAAAAACGCCCGCAACGGCATATTCTTCAGAAAGGAGCATTACGCACGGATAGAGTCGTCCGGTGGCCGATATAAACGGGTTTTCGATGCAGCTGCAGATCCTGTCGACCGGTTCCGATCGGCCCTTGTACCACTCGATGACCGACACCTTGGCCATGCGGTCATAGCGCTCCTTGAACGCCCGATCCTGATGATAGCGATCCAGAAGAGCACTGGCCTGAGCGGTCGACGGCGCCGCGATTTGGGGCCAGGCCACCGCGCGTCCGCCGCGAACCAGTGTTCCACTGACCAGGCGTGAAATTCCGATGTCGTCCAAGAGCTCCAGCAGCTTGGGAATGTCATCGAAATTGTGCGCCATCTCCGTGAAGGCCGCGTGTGTCTGACTTCCAAGGCCCCGCCGGACCGCCAGCCGCAATCCTTGCAGCGTCGCTGCGAAGCTTCCCGGACCGCGCACCGCATCATGGGTGAGGGCCGTGGCCCCCTCGATGCTGATTTGAAGCCGCAAGCGCTGCGGGGACAGGCCCGCCAGCTGCCTGGTCGTCGTCTCGTCCAACAGGGCGCCGTTGGTCTGCAGGACGACCTCCTCCAGTTCGGGCAAGCGGCAGGCATAACCGACGATGGCGATCCATTCCGGGTGGGTCAGCGGTTCGCCGCCGGCGATGGTGATCTTCGCTGCACCGGCCTGCATAAACTCCCGGATCGTTTTTATGAGAGTTTCCGAAGGCACGGCCGAGCCGGCGAGCGGCGGTCCGCAGTCGAGCAGGCAATGACGGCATTGCAGATTACAGCCGCTCGTGATCATGAGCGTTAAAGCTCGCGGAGTAAGTAATCCGTGTCGTCGAAATCGATCCGCCAACAGATCCGATGCGCTCATGCCGAGGCCGTTCCCTTTTTATAACAGATCGTCGATGATCGTCTTCCCGCAGATCCCGCAGCTGGTCTGACTGACGAATCCCTTGCGGTCGAGCGCTTCCTTTTTATTATCGGGGAAAAAATCGACGCAGCGGTTTGACCGGGATCCCGATAGATCCGGGCGGGACCCGGCCAATTGATCGGCGGCGACAAATTTTGAGCAGTTGGGTTTCTGGCAATACACGAGCGCGGCTCTTCACCCCGGCCGGTTCGGCGGGTGATGCCCCAAACCGCCGCCATTCTCAACAAACCCTGTCCTTTGGAATAAATCCTGACGTCGCATCGGATCCGCGAAGCAAATCCCTGCGGCTATTTCTTCGCCGGCGCGCTGATCATCTCCCACAGGGTGATGTCCAGCGGTTCGGCCAGAATTTCACCCGCCTTGGCCTTGAACGCCTCCAGATAGGGCATGGCCAGGTGCTCGTCCAGAGCCTTCTTGCTGACCCAGTTTTCGTAGAGCATCAAGAGCGTCGGGTCGTCGGATGATAGGTGCAGGTCGTAATTGATGCACCCGGCTTCCGCTCGGGTCGGTGCTACCAGATTCATGACTTCTCTCTTGACTTTCTCCTCCAAACCGGGCTTGGCCTTTAGCCGCGCGATCACGGTGACTTTGCGATCAGCCATGAGTGACCTCCTTTGGTAAATAGTGGTTTATCCTTCGGCGCTCGTCGGATCGATCATTCGCCTGACTTTCGAGATTTGGTTTGCCGGAAAGCCGCCTTGCTGCGCGTGCTTTTCGATCAAATCCTTGCTGGGGGCAATGTACACACAATAGATTTTATCATCGGTAACAAAGCTTTCCACCCATTGAATCTGGGGCCCCAATTCACCCAGTACCTGGCATGATTTTTGTGAAATGCCCTGAATCTGATCGTCTCCAAGATTCCCGGCGCCCGGCAATTCGCGTTCGATGATGTACTTTGGCATGTGATGTCTCCTTTAAAAATGCTTTTAAGGATAATTATGATGACAATGACGGCATTCACGAAAACCGACCTGCAAAGCGACAGATTCGGACGGACTCCTCCGATGCCGGCAGTGTCTCAATGAGGGTTTCTGTCACGTTTCCCGGACCGGCATCAATCATCAGGCATCAACTCCGCTTGTGAATGATCCTCGGCAGCACCGGGTGGAAGTTGACCCGATGAATGCACTCCCACCACACACCGGATTGATAGGATACCTGTTCCAAGGTGAAAAAGAGCAAAAACGACAACGGATTCAGGCGCGGTTTCTTGACCATATATTCTACAATGCCGGCTGTCAGATGCATCCCGAAAATAACGGCGGCAGTCAGTGGAGACAAGAGCAATACCGCCGGCACGACGACCAGGTAATAACGGGATATAAAACTGCAACAATGATAGAAGAAGGATAGATAGCCGCGGATGATGGCCGTGAAAACCTGGCATTGCGTGACAGGGATCCGCCGGGTCTTCAGTTTGCCGTGTTTTCTTATAGCGTCCACCAGGAGCAACCCCGCACCCAGCAAAAGAGGCAGGGCAGTTTTCAGCGCCATCGACAGGATGACGATCAGCCAGAAAAGGGATTCGGACCAAGGCAGATAAAGGGTTTTCACCCGGCCGGTGTGCAGCTGCTGGAGCATGGGTTCGGAGGTACCGTAATCGAAGCGCCTGGTGCAAAAGGCGGCGAGGCGGTTCCGGTGCTTGTGGGCCACCCTGCCCATGGGTCGATATTCCAAAATATGTCCCGCGTCTTGCAACCGCCAACACAAATCGACATCTTCGCCCACATTAAGGGTCTCCCGGAAGCCGCCCAGGCTTAAAAAAGCCTCTCTTCTGACCAGGAAATTACAGGCGGGCACATAAAAAAAGCGTTCGGCCTGTTCGGATCGCTTAAACCAGGCCCCTATCTTGAGAGACGACTTGACCTTTTCATACCGGTCCAGCCCGTTTTCTTCGAAGGCGGCATCGACCCAGCCGCCCAATGCGCCGAGTGACGCGTCTCGAAACGCGGGCACCAATTCCTTGAGCCAGGTGGGATCGGCCAGGCAATCCGAATCGATGAATGCCAGGATGTCTCCCCGGGCGGCTTCGGCGGCCCGATTGCGGCAAAAAGATGCCTGACGGTGCTGCTGCATCCGGAGGAGGCGTGCCTCATGGAATCGGGCCACCGCCTCGGGGGTGACATCTTCGGAGGCATCGTCCACCACGATGATCTCCAGCTTTTCGGCCGGATAATCGAGGCGGGTCAATGTGCTAAGGCAGGCGGTGATCTCCTCTGGCCGGTTTCTGACCGGTATGATGACGGACACCGTCGGATAATCGGCGTCATCGAGCAGGGGAAAGCCTTCCTGGGTGACGTACCCCTTTTGAATCAGGGTGTTCAGGAAGAGTTCGATCTGTTCGGAAGTAATATGGGGCACCGCTTCTGCGATTCGTTCCAGCGGCACCCACGCATCATGGCCCAGGCAGGCCGGCACCGGATGCCAGAACGCATGAACAAACACCGCCCGCAGTGGGAAGAGCAGCACCAGCGCCGTCTTCCCGTCGGGCAGGCAGTGGTATCGGGCTGAAGGTCTCAGCCGAAAGGTCAAAGGGCGGTTATGGGTCTGCATTGGTCGATAGGAGGAAGTCATTGGCTCTTAGAAAAGCGATAATGCCCTCGACCTGAGATTCAGGACTCCCGGTCAAGATCTCCCCTTTTTTCTCCACTTTGCTGCCGGCGAGAAGCTGCATGATGCGTTCATAAGCCTGCAGGCGGCTGTCCGGCGCGGGGACGATCTTCGGACGGGGGCGCGGCTGAAACCGGTGGGCGCAGACCAACTTCGGGGCATCGACAGCAGCGCCGCAATCCAGTTGCTTGGGGGCATAGGCTTTGACCCGTTGTCGCTCGGAAAATTTCGGGAGCCGGAGATCCGGCCCCAAATCCACGCTGAAGACGGCCGGCAGCCGGCATTCGATGATTTCCCGAACCCCGCGGCCGGCGCTTCGCTGCACCTGTAAGGTGCCGCCGGATTTATTCATGGAAAGATCTGTGATAGTGAGGTCTGTGATGGCCGATACAAACGGCAGGTCGAGGCGGTGTGCCAGCAGCGCTCCCACTTGACCGCTGGCTTTATCGAGAGACGCTTTACCGCAGAGCACCAGATCCCCTCCAAGTTCTTTCACGGCTCGGGCCATGAGATCCGATTTGACCCACGGGTCGGGCTGATCGAGGGGGTCTGCCGGAAAAGGCGGGTGCCCGTTTACCTTGATCTGGTATAGGTCGTCGGCGCCGGTGGCCAGGCACCGTCGAATCTCCTCTTCGGCGATCATCGGCCCCAGGGTGAGCAGCACGACGGTGGTGTTTTCGTATACGTCTTTCAGGCGCAGTGCCAGTTCGAGAGCCGCTTCATCGTGAGGGTTAACGCGGTAGACACCGTCTTCAGGGCGGATATAATGTGATTCGGGCGATGTTCCCGTTCTCGCATAGGTGTGTCGAATTTGCTTGGCGCAGACGATGATTTTCATTTCATCCTCGTTTGGTGGTAGAAGTATTAACGGCTAACCCAATGAGTCGGCAACGATGTCGATAATGTCGGCCACTTTCGGCGTTTTTTCCAGTTCGAGGGATTTCACACCGTCGTCCAGCATGACCAGACAATAGGGGCAAGCGGTGCCGATCAAATCGACATCGGTCTTGGCCAGCTCCGCGGCCCGGACCACATTGATGTTTTGACCGATGTTCTCGTGCAGCCACATCCGTCCGCCGCCGCCGCCGCAGCAGAAGCCGCTGCCCCGGTTCCGCGCCGTTTCCTTGAGCCGGGAGCCCGGCACGGCCCGGCAGATATCCCGAGGCGGCTCATAAACCTGGTTATATCGACCCAGATAACAGGCATCGTGTATGGCCATTTTATCCGCCACGGGATACTTCAGGGCGATGCGTTTGTCGCGGATCAGGGTCATGACCAGTTCCGTGGCATGAATCACTTCCATTTTACATCCCAAATCCGGATATTCATTTTTCAGGGTATTCAGGCAGTGAGGGCACAGGGTGACGATTTTTTTCACCTGATAATGGTTTAATCGGTCGATGTTCGCCCGGGCCAGCTTTCGGAAGAGGATCTCGTCGCCCAACCGCCGGGCAGGATCACCGCAGCACACCTCCTCTTTTCCCAATATGGCGAACCGGATGCCGGCAGCCTTGAGAATCTTCACCATGGCCCGGCTGGTCTCCTGGTTCCGGGGATGAAATGCGCCGGAACAACCGACCCACAGGAGGATGTCCACATCGGATCCGCTTTGGGCGGGAGCCTGGGACATCTGAGGAACCTTCCGGTTCATGGCCCAGTCTGCCCGATGGGCCACACCCTTGCCCTGAACATCGCCGTAAAGGTCCAGATCCCGGATCATCGGCCGGGCTTCGGCGGGCAGCCGGGCCTCGCCCATGACCTGATACCGCCGCATGTCGATGATCTTGTCCAGGGGTTCGATAAAGACCGGGCAATGTTCCACACAGGCCATGCAGGAGGTGCACGCCCACATTTCATCCGCTCTGACGGCGTTTGCCAGGAGCGGCGGTTCGGGCACGTTCCCCAGTGCATTCCCGCGTCGCTTTTGATCGGCGGCGACCGTCTCCATCTGTTCCCGTATATTTCGGATGATCTTCCGGGGGGACAGGGGTTTGCCCGAGATGGCGGCCGGGCAGTTCTCGTCGCACCTGCCGCAAGCGACACAGGCTTCGGCATCCAGCATCTGTTTCCAGGAAAGGTCTTTAACCGTTTTTGCACCGATCTCTCCGCTTTCGATCGATGGAAGCGTCAATGCGGCCCTGGCGCCCTGTTTCCTGTAAAATACGTTCAGGGGCGAGGCCGCGGCATGGCGCATGAAGGTAAACGGAATGGCCGCGATGAGAGCGAGCACGGCGAAGAAATGCAGGCGGATCATCATCTGCATGAAGACCGGCGAGGCCGGGGATATCAGAGAGAAAAACCATCCCATGGGCGACGCCCACGGAACCCCGTCGGCCCGGAGGATGCTCAGCCGCGTGCCTTCGGCCATGAACCCGGAGACAAGGATGACCAGCAGCAGAACCATGGGCACCATGGTGCGCGAGGGCCCTTCGGCATCCGTGCTTCCCAAGCGTCGAAACAGCAGGAACAGGGTGCCGATCAACAACGCAATGCCCGCCAGATCCTGAACCAGGGAGAGCAGTTTGGCCGGTGCCTGGGGGATGATGAACCCGAATTGGACGAGTATGATCACGATCAGGGGAATGAGGACACCCCAGAATGCAGCCAGATGCGCCCCGCCCACCGAGGGCCTTCGCAGGATGCCGCGATGCAGCAGCAAAGAAGTCTTCAGCCCCTGCCAGTCGCCGGAGATGCCGGCAGGTTTTTTTGTCCGCCACAACGACCATCGCCGGGCCAAACCGACCGCCATGATAAGGAACGCCGCTGCGATCAATAACAAATCGAATGAGGTTAACAATGCCTTCAACGCTTATCTCCTCAATAAATGACTTACCGCTTTGTTTTACCGATTTGATCCTACCGTTTTAACCGTCTATTTCGATTTTCCGGAGAATCTATCGAAAACGAGGTTCAGAAATTTGCCCAGGAGCACGATGAGCCCGATGGCGACAAAGATTTGATAGATCGAGGCGGCGGCAAAGACGGCCGGCTGTGTCTTCAGGTCCGGCTTGGAATGCATATTCCCCCACATGGCGCCGGCCGCATCCGGGGAGAAGTGACACTTGTAGCAATCCTGATCGTTGATTGGTACCGACTCGCCGTGGACGGCGGCGCCCTGATGACATCCCAGGCAATTGTCTTTATTATAGGCGGTCGCGAAATCCCCTTTGTTGTGGGAAGCGATCTGGAAAGAGGGAAACCACGAGAAAAAATCGGTTTCACCGGATGCCGCCGGATGACACCCGGCGCAGGTGACTGCCAAATGATCGGGATGGACGGCAGACGCCGGATCGGTCTTCGATAGCATGTGATGCCGAGTGTGGCAGTCGTAGCAATGTGGGCGCTGTTCTTCCGGCCCGTTCAAACCGTGCCGGTTTTCCTGCTCGTGGCAAGCGCTGCAGTCCACAGCCCCCGATCCCTTGGTGCTCTGGTGTTGATCGTCAACCACACCGGTGTGGCAATCCAAGCAGGTGATTTCCGGGCCGTGGACGGAGGCTTCATATTCTTCGACGAAGATTTGGAGCCCGCTTTCCTCGCTCCCCGTTCGATGGCATTCGATGCAGTCCTCAGGCGTGTAGACCGTCGCGGCTTCGGTTACGGATGCGCGGGCATGCCCGGCGATCAGCATGGTGATGACCATGGAGATCACCATTGCGCACCTGTATATGGGTTTGAACAGGTATCCATTCATTTCTGATCCTCGATTCGGGAAATCAACAAGGGTAGGATTTCATGAACATCGCCGACCACGCCCAAGTCGGCAAACCGAAACATCCGGGCCCTCGGGTTGAGATCGATGGCAATGACCTGCTGAGATTTTTCCATGCCCGCCGTGTATTCATTGGCACCTGAGATACCGCAGTTGATGATCAATCGGGGGGAGACATACTTGCCGGTCTGCCCGATTTGGCGTTCGTAGGGCAGGACGCCCCAGTCGATGATGGGCCGGGTGCCGCCCACCGACCCGCCGATGGTCCGGGCCAATGCATGGATGACATCAAAGGACGCTCCTTTGCCGACGCCCCGGCCTCCGGCGACGATGATATCGGCCTCTTCCAGGTCCAGGTCTTCCGGTGCGGCTTCGATCACCTGCACAGTGCGGGTTTTCAGGTCGTCCGCCGGACCCGGGAACGAAACATTGATCACCGCGGCCGTCTCCTCCCGGTCGGGTTCCGTATCGAAGAGCACGGACGGCAGAAACAGGACAATGGGGGACGGGCGGCTGTCGAGCATCACGTCTTCGAAGAGATACCCATTGGCCACCGGACGAATGGCCCGGGCGGTGCCGTCGGCCGTCATGGAAAAATCCATGGCCCGGGTGACCAGGGCCGTCTTCATCATGGCGGCCACCCGCTGGGCCAGGTCCTCCGTTTCCGATGACTGGGCCATGAGCAGACAGGCCGGATTCTCTTTTTGAACGAGATCAAATAATGCCCGGCCGAAGATTTCGCCCTGGTAGCGCGTCATCCAGGCATTGGTGACATGCAGCACCCGGTTTACGCCATAGGCGCCCAGCGCTGCCAGCACCGATTCGGGTGCGGACCCTAATGCGACGGCGGTTACCTGGCCCGCTTCGCCCAGTTGTGCGATCAGCCGCCTGGCCTCAGTGGCGAGGCCAAAGGTGGCGTCCTCGATCTCGCCGTCTCTGTGTTCAACGACTATCCAGATATCACACATGGCCCCTCCTATATGGTTCTGCCGATGCGATGACCCTCGATAATGGCCATGTCCGTTTTCCGGGGCGCCACGCAATCGCCGACCCGGTATAGTTCCTCCACTTTGCCCTTCAACTCAAAATAAAGGCCGTCGTTGGCCGTATTCCCCGCCGCCAGCACCACCGTATCGTACCCGTCGAAATCGATCAATTCGTTGGAATAGACGTTCAGTCCCTTGACCAGGGTGCCCTGGATCTCGAGCACCGCGATGTCGGGGGTGAAGGTCACCCCTTTTTTGGCAAGCCGGCTGCGGGTGAGGTAGAGATCCTGAAGGGGGCCCAGGGCCGATCCGATAAAGAGCGCCGCGGTAAGCATGTGAACCTGTTTGCCGCGATCCGCCAGAATCTCCGCCGTGCCGGTGGCCTGATGGTGGCCGTCCAGGTCGATGAGCAGAACCTTGTCGCCGGCCTCGATTTCATTGGTGAGGATCTGCACGGTGGTCACCACCTGCGGCGGACCGTATTGGCCGGGAAACGGCGCGGTTTTAGGGGTCGAGCCGGTGGCGATCACCACCGCGTCCGGCTTTTCCGCGAGCACCATCTCGACCGTGGCCTCGACGCCGAACCGGATGTCCAGTTCGAGCTTGTTCAGCTGGCTCACCAGCCAGCGGGTGACGCCGGTAATCTCCTGGCGTCCGGCCGCTTTTCCGGCAATGATGTTCTGGCCGCCGACCTCAGCGGCCTTTTCAAGCAGGACGACGCGATGTTTTCGCAGGGTGGCCGTCCGGGCCACTTCGAGACCGGCGGGTCCCGCACCCACCACTACGACCTTTTTGGGGGTTTCGGCGGGCTTGAGGGTGCCGATGCCTAAGGCTTCTTCCTCGCCGGCGGCCGGGTTGTGAAGGCATCCCAGACGGTAGCCGAGACCCATGCGGGCGATGCACCCCTGGTTGCAGGCGATGCAGTTCCGGATGTCGTCCGTCCGGCCTTCCATGGATTTGTTGGGCAACTCCGGATCACAGATCAGGGCCCGCACCATGCCGATCATATCGGCCTGACCGTTTTCCAGGATCTTCTCCGCCAAATGGGGGTCGTTGATCCGGTTGGTACAGAATACCGGCAGGTTGACCACCGACCGCATGCCGGCGGACAAGGGCACCGTATAGGCCAGCGGGGTGTGCATGGAGCCTTCCACCAGGAAAAGATTGTAGAAGGTGCCCAGGCTGAGGTCCAGAAAGTCGAGCTGCCCGGACGCCTCCAGCCGTATGGCCACCTGTTTGGCGTCTGCATGGGTGAGCCCGCCCCGAGGGTGCATCTCATCGGCATTGAGTCGAATCCCGAGGGTAAAATCAGGTCCCACGGCCATGCGGACTGCATCGATCACTTCGAGGGCAAAACGGCAGCGGTTCTCCATGCTCCCGCCGTAGGCGTCCTGCCGGTGATTGGTCAGGGGCGACAGAAACTGCCGGATCAGGGAACTGTGCCCCAATTGCAGCTCGATGCCGTCAAACTCGCCTTCCACCGCGTTTTTGGCGCAGATGGCGAAATACTCGATGCATTCCTGGATATCTTCGGGCTCCATGGCCTTGCAGGTTTCCCGAAAGATGGGATCCTTCCCGGTTGACGGCCCCCACACCGGCAGTCGGGAGATCTTGCCGTCTCCCTGCATGCCGTTGTGGTTGAGCTGGGCGAAGATTTTGGTGTCATAGTCGTGAATGGTACGGGCCAGCCGCTTGAAACCGGGAATCACCTCCGGCTCATAGACATCCACCAGCTTGTCGTAGGGGTGATCCGTGGGATGGATCCCCATCTCCTCTGTGGTGATCAAACCGGCGCCGCCCTTGGCCCGTTCCCGGTAATAGTAAATATGCCGGTCACTGATCAGATTGTCCACCGCATAGTTGGTCATATGGGCGGCGAAATGGATCCGGTTGGGCACCACCGTGGCGCCGATTTTAAGTGGTGAAAAAAGATACTTGAATTCACTCACAACAGTTCTCCCACCTGTCTGCCTTCGATAATCGCCATGTCAATTCCCCTTGGCGCAACGCAATCTCCGGTTCTGTAGACTTCTTTGACCTGACCTTTCAGCCGGTGGTAGAGGTCGTCATCGACCGCATTGCCCACATCCAGGACCACCGTATCGTAGCCGTCAAAGAGGATGGATTCGTTGGTGTAAATGTCCCTTGCCTTGACCCGCAATCCGCCGGTGCTCGCATTGATTTCCAGAATATCCAGATCGGTTCTGAAGGTGGCGCCCTTTTGCAGCAGACGCTGACGGCCCAGGTAAAGCTCTCCGCGGGGGGCCAGTTCGATGCCGATGAACAGATCGCTGGTCACCATATCCACCTTTTTCCCCTGTTCGACCAGCAGCTCCGCCGTGGCCATGGCATGGTGCCCGCCGTCCTCATCGATGTACAGGACCTTTTCACCCACCGGGTGGGTTCCTTGAATGACATCCCAGCCGGTCAGGACGGCCGGCGGCCCATAATCACCGGGGAAGGGCTTTGAAATGGGGACAGAACCCGTGGCCACCACCACCGCATCCGGGGCCTGTTCAAGGATCAGCTCCGGTGTAACCGTCACGCCCCTCTGAATCGTTACGCCGTGTTCGATGAGCATGTGCCTGAGATACCGGATCACCCCCTGCATGGCGCCACGTCCCGGGCGCATGCCGATGAGCTTGACCTGGCCACCCACGGTGGCCGCCTTCTCATAGACCGTCACGTCATGACCGCGTTCGTGGGCCACCCGGGCGGCTTCCATGCCCGACGGCCCAGCGCCCACAACGATGACCTTTTTCTTTTGACGGATCAAGGGCCAGGACTCGTCGCCGGTCAGGGGCTCGAGACCGACCCGGGGATTCTGGATGCACCCCAATGCCTTGGATTGATTGACACGGCCGATGCACCCCTTGTTATCCTTGACGCAGTAGCGGATATCGGCCATTCGGCCTTCACGCGCCTTCTTGACCATATCGGGGTCGCTGATCATGGCCCGAACATATCCCACCATATCCGCCTTGCCATCCGCGATAAGCCGTTCGGCCTTGCCCGGAAAACCGATCTGGTAGCTGGCCATCACGGGAATATCGATCCCGTTTTTGATCTGTTCGGCCAAGCCGATGGTAAAACCGAAGGGAATATGCATGGACGGCATGATCAGGTGAAGGTTGTAATAGGTGCCCACGGCAACATTGACGAAATCCACGGCACCGGTGGCTTCCAATGCTTGAGCCATCTGAACGGATTCCTCCGCATTGATGCCGCCCCAGAATTTTTCATCCGCGCACAGGCAGACCCCGATGGTGAAATCGTCCCCCACGGCCGCTCGAACGGTTTCGAGAATTTTCAAGGGAAAGCGCATCCGGTTCTCGAGGCTGCCGCCGTATTCATCGCTGCGATGGTTGCTGATGGGTGATAGAAACTGGCGCAGCAGCGATTCCGGCCCCATGTCGATTTCGAGCCCGTCGAATCCGCCCTGCCTGACCCGGGCGGCGGACTGGCCGAAGGCCTCCGTGATGTCGGTCATGTCTTCAGGCTCCATGGGTTTGCACGTTTCGCCGAAGACGATGTCGGCGACGGCGGAAGGCCCTAAAATCGCCTTGCGGGTCACGTGGCCGCTGCTCTGAAATCCGCGGTGGTTCAACTGGGCGATGATCCGGCTATCAAATTGATGGACGGCATCGGTGAGTTTTCGAAAGTCCGCCACCACCTCCGGACGATGAACCGCAATCAAGGTTTCCCACGGACGGTCATCCGGGTGCACCGCCAGCTCTCCCACGATGATCATCCCGCATCCACCCTGGGCCCGCCGCCGGTAATAGGCGATATGTCGGTCCGTGATCCTTCCGGATTTGCTGAAATTGGTGCGATGAGCCAATAAGCTGATGCGGTTCGGCAGTTCGATTCCCCTCATTTTCAAAGGCGAGAATAGATGTTCATGCATGTTCGGCTTCACTTTAGCGGTCTGTTTTTTTGATTATAATAAGGTTAAAGAATAACGCGTTATTCATTAGACTGCACGGTCAGCAACTTGTGTGCCACGGGCAAATATGAAAATGGTCCAGAACGATCCGGCGGCATTCACCGAATGAGCATTGTATCGTAAAAATACTATGTCGACAAAATGTTAGCGGTCGGTGATAATGAAGATTAACGATTAATTAAGGATAAAAATTAGGTGAATTCGAAATTCGGGGCAATCATGCAGGGGAAGTCGTGTCCAATATTGGGACAATACACCCCATCTATGGTTCTGTTGGAACAGAAGAGAAGAATAAAGGACCATTTATGAACGCTCATCCTGTGAAGCGGTGACCTCTCTTCCTTTCTTCTCCATTCCCAACAGGGTGAGGGCATTGAAAAGCATGCGACCCGCCGCACCGGTATACCAACTCCAGCCCCCTCTGCCCTCGTACCCCGGTCCGAAATAGATATCCGCCGGCTGTTGATGCGGCGGTAGGCCGTACACCGCCATATTTTCGGGCGACAAGTGGCTGAGCGGTGAAATCTTGCGCCACAGCGCCTTGGCCTTGGTTCGGTAATCGGCGGCGATCTCCGTTTCTCCCCGCCCCTGGGCCTCCGCCGACAGAAACAGCAAGGCATCGACCAGCCAGGAGACGCCGTGAGAGTATTGACCGCCGTTTTCGCGGACACCGGGCGGATAGTCGGCCAGTCGACCGGGGTAAATGTCGTCATGTTCTGTAAAGGGCGGCGTGAAAAGTTGAACCAAGTCCGCTTGTTCAAGCTCCTGAAGAGCCGTGGCCATGGCCCGCCGCCCCTTGTCAGGGCCTGCGACGCCGGAAATGATCGACCAGGCGGTCACCAGAGCATTGGCCCTGGCCATCACCTGCCCGTCATCGGTGTAATGGTTGACATATCGATCTCCCAGCCACGTGGCGTCGAGACGGTCTCTCAACTCGGCCGCTTGGGCCAGAAATTCCTTTTTACGGTCTTGCCCCTCTTTTTTAGCCACCAGGTCGGAAAAGTTGATCAAAATATCATGGAAGAAGAATCCGAGCCAGACGCTCTCGCCCCTGTTTCTGATACCGGCCGCATCGAGACCATCATTCCAGTCGCCGGCGCCCAGCAGGGGCAATCCGTGCGGACCGGTTTTTTTAAGGGTCATTTCGATCGCTTTGAGGCAATGCGCATAGAGGCTCGCCGTGTCACGTGACGGCCGCTGCGCGGCCACCTGGGTGGCGGACATTTTCTCCAGCGGTCGGCCTTCCAGATAGGACGTTTCTTCGTCCAATATGGCCCAGTCTCCGCTCGCCTTGACATATTGATAGACCATGTAGGGAAGCCACAGGTGTGGATCCGAAGCCCGTCCGTGAGCGCCGATGCCGGTCTCATCTTCCCAGGATTGATGCCACCACTGCAGGACGTCGCCCTGGCGGAACTGTTGGGCGGAGTGAAGCAGAATCTGTCGGCGGGCCAGCTCGGGCTTGAGAGATATGAAGGGCAGGACGTCCTGCAGCTGATCCCGGAAACCGAAAGCCCCGCTGCGCTGGTAAGGGCCGATCCGACCCCACAGGCGGGCCACCAGCACCTGATACGGCAGCCAGAAGTTGATCATCCGGTCGAAGGCGGCATCGCCGGTTTGCAGCTTCAGCTTTTCGAGAAAGGTGACCCACCACTGTTTGGTTTCGACAAAAGCCTTTTGGGCCGTGGAGACATCCTGGAATTTACGGATGATCTCCGCGGCTTGCTCCCGGTTTTGGGTCTGCCCGAAAACCAGGCTCACCGTCACCTCTCCGGCCGGGGGGACCAGCACCTCGCCAACGAAAGCCGCGCATCGCAAACCGTCATCCGGCTGGGCGACATCGGACGTTCCGTTATGCAACAGGACGGGGTTGGTCAGGTCCCGCGCGGTTCCACCGAGAAATCTCGACCGCACGGTCTCAAAGGCGTTCACGCGCAGGCTCGTGGCGGCAAAAGCCCAGCCGCGCCAGAAGTCGTTGTGCGGATTGGAGAAGAAAAGCGCCGACAGTTCCCGCTCACGATCCGTTACGATTTTGCCGCAGGTGTCCAACGGGGTTTCGCCCAGCACGATCTGCCAATAGGGCACCACACGATAATGGAGAGTGTCTCCGGTCAGGTTGCGGATTGTGAGCAACCGGATCTCGGCCGGTTGGTCGGGCAGAACAAACTGGCTCAGCTCCAGCTCGACCGCAGCGCTTCGATTCCTGTAGATCGCATACCCCAAGCCCCACCTGACATCGTAAGACCGGTCTTTTCTTCTGAAGGGAATGAAGGCGGGGGTGTCCGTCTCTCCGGTTGTCAGGTTCATAAGGTACAGGACCTGCCCCGGCAGTTGCGACGGGGCGGAGTCGGCCTCAAAAGGCGTCAATCCGTTTTGCTGCGAATTCTTCATGAAAGAATACACGGCACCCTGGTTTGAGACCACGGCACCGTAGCCGAGGGGGTTGGCCATCACATGACTCCAGGGGCGCGGGGTGGCCCATCCGACGCTAAGCTCGCCGCCGTCGGCAGAGAAGCGATAGGGCAGCGAACCGTTACCGCCGCCGGCACGGTCTTTTTCTTCGGCGACGGTCTGCTTCAGCCGGCGCGTTCTGGAAAACGCGGACCAATGACTGATATCCGCCGGCAGGCTGCGGCCGGTATGTTTGGCGATGCGTTCCAGGGCCTGGCGTTCATTAACACCGTAACCGTCGACGAAGGTCACGGCAACCGAGCCGAGCGGCGGCAGTTCCACCCGCAGACGCAGGCTGGCAATCGGGTCGAAGGTA
The DNA here is from genome assembly GCA_041299015.1 of Deltaproteobacteria bacterium. Lineage (GTDB taxonomy): Bacteria > Desulfobacterota > Desulfobacteria > Desulfobacterales > SG8-13 > JARFQH01. The sequence continues at coordinate 52,881 of JBFYWB010000054.1, read as the reverse complement.
TAGCAGAGCCCCTCGTCCGTGGGATTGCGCGTGTCGCCCTGCAATCCGGCCGGCGACGACAGGCTCTGCCGGCCGATGAAATGATCCCTGGAGTCCTCGTAGCCGATCAGCGTAACCCCGTGTTGCGGATCCTCCTTGACCGCGTGGAAAGCCGTCTCACCGGAGTCCCGCCGCCGGTCTGGGTTCTTTTGTGCGGCCTTACCCAGGCGGTTGCCGGCCAGAAGCGCATTCATGGGGCGAACGAAACGCGTCCCGATGTGCAGGTGGTTGTAAAAGGAATGGCGCCTGTAGGCGTCGGTGTTGTTCAGCCCGAACTCCTGATAACTGATGAGTTCAATGATCCGAGACCTTTTCTCGAGGTTGTCGAGCCGCACTTGCCAGAGTTCAACCGGTTCGGTTTCGTCCAGGCGCAGTGTCGCTTCGGCGCGGATTCCACCGAAAACCGCCACCATTTTCAGGGCAAGGGGATCGGTTGGCGCTATCCGGTATTCGCCTTCCCGGCGCCGGACCGGGTTAAAACCGATGGACCAGAAATTCTCCGGATTGTCCGTGGGGCCGGCGCCATCCCGGAGATAAAAGAATTTGCCGCGCATCTGTAGCGGGTCATCCGGCCGGCGGGTGATATCGATCTCGAAGCCCTTGCGCGCAGGACTGAAAACCCTGCTGTACCCCCTTCCGTCGGAAGTGACCTCGGTGGTGTAGGTACCGTTGGACAGCACGAAGGTTTTGCCCCCATCCGGTGTCGCTTTGCCGTTGACCGCATCGCTCGCCGGCAGGGAGGCCGTCTGGGGGATCCGGCGCCGGTGGAGAGTGAAAAAAAGTCCCAGAACAGAGGCAATCAACAGAAATCCGCCGACGACGAAGAAAACTGGCGGCCAGGCGGTATCGGCCAGTTGCGCGGCGCGGTCCGCCGAGGTCTTCCAGACATAATTCCATTCCGTTCCACGCGGCAGGTAAAACGGAATCAGCAGGGGGGCCCAAGTGGCAAACCGCCTCAGTCCCATGGGCATGCAGCGGGTCCGGGCTGAAAAACCAACGGCTCGGGCCGCCTTTTCGTCCAGGATGTCGGCCCCCACGAAAGACAAGTTGACCAGGGTGGCCACCCGCAGCCCCATGTGGTCGACCCAAATCAGAATGCGGAACCAGTCATACACCAGCAGGTTCAGGAAAACGTGCAGGCTCCAGGTTCTAAAACTCTGGGGGTCGAGCGTCCAGCTCTTGTAAGTGGCGATCAGCGTTCGGATGGCGCCGTCTTGGTTGTACCATGTGGGATCCGGGGACATGCGCAGGAACGAATAGATTATCGGCGCCATCCACAGACCCCAGCGCAACACCCGCACCGCCTGTTCGATCAGGCCCACCACCCCTTTGCGCGTGAACAACTCTTTCAACGGTGCGCTGCTGCGTTGGAGAAGGGCGTTGAGGACCACGAGGTTGATACTGAAAAGCGGCGCGGCCAGCGACCAGTTGATGACTCCCGATAGCGCTTCGTTGTAGAGGAGTCGGACGCCGCCGGGGATGTGGCCCAAGTTCAGCGCGCCCCACTTGCTGAACAGCGGGTAGATGATATAATCCGAAACCGACTTATCCGCGGCCGGATAATAGAGCGCAGCGTATTTGAAGAACTTGCTGGTCAACACCCGCAGCTGCAATCTGTCTGCGTACCAGGCCAAGCCGCCGCCGGCGATCCCGCCTAAAACGATGCCCAGCGCATAAACGCGCCAGGACTGCAAGCGCTGCCTTTTGCCTGTGAGGACCTCAAATATGTCCCGCACAATATCGACCCCTCCATAGCCGGTCGCGCCGGCCAGGAGACCGAAAAAAAACCGCTGGTAGCTGTCCGCCGCCGGCAGGTTGTTGGCAAACGCATCCCCGCAGAAGGCCCCCAGAACGGCTCCCCGCAGGAAACTGACCCCCTCCATGTAGTTGCGGCCGGCTCTCTGAAAAAATCTGCCGCTGCCGTCAAAGGTCTCTATGATGGTTTTAAGGAAGGGAAAGGTCAGGGCCCCTGCCAAAGCCGAAAAAAAGATGGGATGGGCCACGACAAGCGCAACAACGGCATCGATCCGCGTCAGCACGGCCAGGCATTGGACAATCGAAATGAAAACGAGGCTGTAAACCGCCCCTTTGGTGAAGCCGGAGCGAAAGTGGTCCGCGCCCCAGTGCCATGTCGGCTGCTTCCCGTGGAAGGCATCCATTATCAGACCGGTAACCAGGAAGGTCTGGCTCCAGAGACCCGCCTGGGAGAGCATGGCAAAAACGAGGGCTGCCGGGACGGCGGCAATCCAAGGCAGGTTGGCCAGATAGGCGGCCGACCCCCAGTCGGCCAACTCCGGAGTGAAGGAAACCAACAACGCACTGCCCAGGAGCAGGACGTGGACCCGCACATTCCGGACCAATCGTCTGACCACGAGCAGACCGATCAGGTTGGCGAGCGCCTCGTTGAACAACCCCAGAATAACGCTGCGCCCCAGAAATGTCGGCAAGACAGAACTCATGGCCTTTTCAGGCAAGACCACATTTCCGATCCGGCGCACCAGATCCGTGGTCCCGATAAGGAGCAGTCCGTTGAAAAGAAATGGAATCACAATGATCGCGGCGGCAAGCAGCGGCTTCGGATGTCTGCCGGAAACGGCCAGGGATTGAACCACGACCAGAATGTAGATGGCGCTGAAAAGGCTCGCGGCCAATCCTGTCAGCACGAAAGGGTCATTCCACGTCGTGGGTACCTGCCATATGTCGACGCCGGCGCGAACGCAGATAGCAAAAATGGCCGGGACGAGAAAGTTCTGAGACCCTTCAACGATCGAGAGCAGCTTACGGGTGAATTGCAGCTTAAAGAACCCGGCAGCGAGCATTCCGAGAATACCCGCCGGCAGGGCGCTCAACCACCCCTGCCCCTGAGCGGTGGCATAACTGCAGGCGGCCGCGGCGAGGGTGCCGCACAAGAAAAGGGATCCATTCAGAATCTGGTGGTTCTTTACGACAGCGTTTTTTTGGTGCACTTTGTCCGTCATGTCGGTTATCGGTTCCGTTGAATGGATACGATGTCGAGGTCTCCGGGGAATTCAGTGCCCGTCGCAGATCGGAAGGCGGGAAATCACCGGCCGGAGCATGACAAAGAAATACAGTGATGCCCCGGCCGGTTGGCGATGGCCACGTCAGGGTTGGTAGACATAACTCCAGGTTTCGGTGAGAACGTCGGGCCCGTTTTTCAAAAAGGCCCGAATTTCAACAGGCTCAGCTCGCCCAGGGTCTGTGTCTGCTCGCGGGGCGACCTGGAAGACCAGACGCCACTGCCCATTTTGCAGGATTTTGGCGAGTTGCTGTTCCACCAGCACGGCGTTGGAACTTACATGCACTGTCGCTTCGAGCGGTTGATCGGCGGAGAGAGCCGCCAGCCCATCACCGGTGAAATCAACAACAAATTTTCGGGTCCCGGCCGTTTTACCCTCGGCCGTGCGGGAGGCCGCCACCCAACCGGCCGGTGGACGACCGCCGTCAATAAAGTGATGCCAGCTCATGCGGTAGTCGAAGGTAATCGGTTTGCCGACGGGCGGGGGTGTAGCCGGAACCCAGAAAGCCACGATGTTGTCGTGGATCTCTTCGTCGGTGGGGATCATGAACAGCTGGACGCGCCCGTCACCCCAGTTGCCGGACGGCGCAACCCAGAGGCTGGGCCGATTTTCATAGTTGCTTTCAATGTCCTGGTAGTGGTCAAACTCCTGGTCGCGCTGGCTGAGTCCGAACCCTCTGGGGTTGGTCATCTGAAAGGAAGTAACCAGCAGTTTTCCCGGATTCACCAGCGGTCGCCAGATCCACTCTCCGTAACCCGTCTCCATCATCAAGCCGTCGGAGTCATGAATTTCGGGCCGAAAATCGTCAACCGGTCGCAGCGATGTGTTTTCACCGTAAAAAAACATGCTCGTCATCGGAGCGATGCCGAGTTGCTCGATCTTTCTCCTGGGAAAGAGCGTGCTCTTAACATCCATCAAGGTTTCTTTTCCGGGGGATATGACAAACTCGTAGGCACCGGCAATGCTCGGACCGTCGAGAATGGCGTAGAGGGTCAGTTGTTTTGCGTCGGGTGCGGGTTTCTGAATCCAGAATTTACGAAAGTACGGAAACTCTTCCCCGGTTGGCAGATAGGTGTCGATGGCCAGCCCTCTGGCTGAAAGTCCGTAGTTCATGTGCCGGCCGACCGCCCGAAAATAGCTGGCCCCCAGGAACACGGCCACCTCGTCCTGGTACTCCGGCTTGTTGATCGGATAGTGGATCCGAAACCCTGCAAAGCCCAAATTATCGGGGACCAGATCCGCAACCCGCTTTTTCTTATAATCAAACAGGTCTTTCGAAAAACGCACAGGGCGGACGGTGCCGTTCGCCTCGATCACGTTGATGCTCACCGTCCGGTCATAATAAAGACCCGGATGAAAGAACTGCAGGGTGAAGGGAAGATTTTCATCGCGCCAGAGGGCTTGGGGAGGCTTGAAGCGAATGTCGCGCCAGTCGTCATAGTCGATTTTCATGAGCCGGTCCGGGATCTCACCGGCCGGGACCTTGAAAGGCGCCAGGGAAAGGTTGCGCGCTTCATCGATCGCATTTTCATATGTAAACGGACCGTTGGCCGCGGCCTCGGAATATTGGCGCGGGAGACAGCCGCTGAGGATGACAAACAGAAAAACAAGGGTAACCATTTGGCGATGGAAGAGCCAGTGGGAAAATTTCAGAATCATCATGTGCCTCCAAGGGTCGAATGTGTCAGTCAGGTTTTCTTTTTCCTTCTGAATTGGGGTCATTTGTGGGTCAAATCGTCGCGGATGAACACCATGTTGCTGACCTCAAAGTCGGTGGCGCCGTTTATCTCATTTCCCGACCAATTCTTCAAGAGCGGATTCTCTGCGCGGCCACAATTCACAACCAATCGTCGCAGCGGCTGAAGGCTCCCGATAGGCCCGGAGCGATCCGGTTGTTCGGATTGACAATTTCCACCCTCCCGTATAGGTGTTTTGCAGCACCGGGGAAAATCAATGAAACTTTGCCAGACCTGCGGCCAGATGCTGGCCGAAGAGATCACCGGCTGTCCTTCCTGCGGCAGTGAGGTCGCAGAGGGGCGCAAGACCATTGACGACTACCGGATCTTGGAGGTTCTGCATGAGGGAAAGCCCGATTTGGCGGCTTACGCCAATCAAAACGCCGGATCGGTGGCTTTTGTGCTGGTGGAATACTGGCTGGAAAGCGACGAAAAAATCTATTACCGCAACCGTACCGAAGGCACGGCCTTTCTGGCCGATCCCGAGGGTTACCTGCTGACCAACCGCCATGTCGCCTGTCCATGGCTGGAAGACGGCAGACTGTTTGCCGTGCTTAAAATCGATCCGGTTCCAATGCAACTGCGTCCCCTGCCCCTCGACCATGGGATGGACCCACTCAAGATTCCAAAATTTCTGCCGGTTATCACCTTGGGTTTTCCTCTCGGTAGCCGGACTAAGGAGACGACCATCAATGTCATTGTGACCAGGGGTCATGTTCGACGGGCATTCGAAAAATTCCTGCAGGTCGACACGTCGCTTTACCGCGGCAACAGCGGCGGTCCCCTCATCGACATTCACGGCAAAGTCATCGGCATTGCCTCCGGCATTTAGGACCAGTCCGGCACCATACGCCCGCCGGCGTCCTTGCGGTAGGGCAGCCACAGCAGCCCGAAAATACGGAGCGCAATGTCGGTGCTCCGGGGGTTCAGGCGCACCTCTTCCAAAGGCTCGCTCCCAGGGTCATAGGCGGCATCCAACAGGTCGACGTCATTCTGCAGGCGCGCTTCCAGATCGGCAATTTTGTCGTTCACGACCGCCATCGTTTCCTGGGCCTGGGCGACATCCATCTGCTCCTTGTTCAAACGCCCGGCAGACTTAATGGCTGAGCCCACCCGCGCCACACTCCCCGAGCTGACGGTCCTGCGACCGAGAAAGGCCCCCAGGATAGCCGTGCCGAAAGAAATCACGCTCTCGACTTTTTTGGCCTTCGCCTGTTCCTGCTCCCGGACCAGCACCTGATCGGCCCGCATCCGCCGGTCCTGGAGAACGGCATACTTCTCTGCGTATTTACGGCGCAAGCGTTCGACCTCGAGATCCCTCTGTTCGCGGGCCGCCTGAGCCAGGCGCGCTCGGAAAGCCCCTTCGGTCTCGCCGGGGAAACTGGCCATTTTAAACCTTTTGGACTGATGAAGGATCAGCGCACGGTTCTGCCGGACCCAGCGCAGCATGTCATTGCGCCACTTTTTGTAATCGCCAGCCCGACTGGCGGCGGCGGGCAGGCCGGTAAACACGGCACCGGGTAAAGGAGAACTCGCCAGATCATCGGGGGCCGCTCCTATCTCCAAGGCCTGGTCCCAGTCAACCGGCAGGGGGGCGTCTGCGATGGGAGCCGCCAAGGCCATGGCATCATTGACATCGATGCCGTAGCGTGAATTGCGGTAGTGGACATCGATCCACCCCCCTACCGCCGGAACATATGCCAGGCCCTGCCCGGCACCTGAGGCCGGAATATAAAACACGGCCACATCCGTCGGCGGAAGCGGTGGCAGGACATTGCCGGGCAGCGGCACCGCTGAGGGCGAAACGGGCGGCGGCGCAGCGCCTGGTGCGAAGGACTCAGCGGCCTGCCTAACCGGCACACCGGCGCAGAGGGCTTTGATCTGCTCCCGGGTCATCGGTCCGGAAAGATAAGACATCACCCAGCGGGTTTCGAAAACCACCGGTTCGGTGTTGTGCACGTTATGAAGCAGAAACACCCGCTTACCGAGACCGGATAGGATTTCGCCCACTCGCTGCCGGTTGAACCGGGTACCGGCGGCAGCGCCATCGAGCCCTGCCAGAACGCGCCTTTTGTCGTTTTCGGTCTGCAACCGCCCGATAAACCAGGTTCCGGTGTTGGCAAGGCCCTTATAATCAAGATCAACCGGGTTCTGAGTGGACAGCACCACCCCGAGACCGAAAGCCCGGGCTTGTTTCAACAGGGTCAGCAGCGGGGACTTGGCCGGTGGATTTCTCACCGGTGGGAAAAAACCGTAGATCTCGTCCATGTAAAGTATCGCCCGGAGACTGGCGGTACCCGATTGGGTGCGCATCCAGCCGAGAATTTCATTGAGGAGCAAAGCGGTGAAGAACATCCGCTCGCCATCGGACAGGTGGCTGATGGAAAAGATCAAGGCCCTGGGTTTGCCTGCGGATGTATGCAGCATCCGTCCGATATCCAATGGATCCCCGGTCAACCACGCCTCAAAACCGGGAGCCGCCAGAAGGTTGTTCAAGCGCAGGGCCAGCTGAAACCGCTCCCTGGCAGGATAAAACGACTCCAGATCCATCACACCGACGCGCTCCAGCGGCGGTTGCTGAATCGATCGGATGAGTTTCGCGAGGTCCAACCCGCTACCGGCACCCCAGGCCTGCTCGAAGATGGTGGACATCAGGATGTGCTCTCGACTGGTAATGGCGTCGGCTTCGATCCCCAACAAGGTCAACAGGGCGGTAACCGTGGATTGGATCCGTTCCCGGAAAAGGTCAGCGTCCGATCGCGTCTCCGGCGGAGGAGGAGCGAAGCTGCGCAGAACATTGACAGGCAAACCGGCCGTGCTGCCCGGAGTGTAGACGGCGAAATCGGCGGCTGCGCGCAATCGGGCGATCCGCTCCGGGTCTTGGTCCCAATCCGCCAGTCCCTTGCGCCACGCAGCCGCGGTTTTTTCGGCAAACTGCTCGAGACTCAATCCCTGACGGGCGGCATCGCCGGGTTGCACCCAGGGCCGGAAGTCTGCGGGAAGCAGGTCGGGAAAGCCGAGAAGCAGGTTGGGAAGATCCCCTTTGGGATCGATGGCGATCACCGGGATATGGTCGATCAGCGCTTCCTCGAGCAGTCCGATGCCCAAGCCGGTCTTGCCGCTGCCGGTCATGCCGATGATAACGGCGTGTGTCAAAAGGTCCTTGGAATCATACAGGATCAGTTCATCGCGTCGTTTCCCGGCGGATACGTCAAAGGCTTTGCCGAGGTAAAATACGCCCAGTTTTTCGTAAGCTTGCATCGCAATCCTCCGTGATACTGATGATGCCCCTCGCAGGGCGAACTGCCGCCGCAAGGCCAGCCGGTCGGACCCAGAATCGGCGTGTCCCATATGACCAGAGAAAATTTGACCTTATAGTCTCCTTAAGATGCCTTGACGGCCGATATTGACGAGTGGTCGAACTATGGTTTAGTAATTGGCTTCGAAAACCGTCGCGATTGTTGATCATCTAAAAATAACCGTTTCACCGCAGTCGAGCGAGGAGGTCAAAATTGGCTGGTTCCGAATATTGGGCCGACAATTACATCGGGAAAAGGAAAACTATGCTGGAAGCCGTCAGCCTGATCCGACCGGGTCAGCGTGTGTTCATTGGATCGGCCTGCGGTGAACCGCAGGCGCTCGTCCGGGCTCTCTCCGAGGTGGCGCTCCGCTCTTCGGGCCTTGAAATCCTGCGCCTAATGAGTATGGAAACCACATCGTTGACAGCAATTGCCGACCGAACTCTGGATCACAGCCTGAGCGTACGAACCATATACTTGGGCTCGGCCCGCGAGGGTGACATGATTACCCGTAATCTGCGGTTCATCACGCCCATGAACATGTCGGATGTCCCCGGGTTGTTCAAAACGCACAAACTGCCGATCAATGTTGCCCTGATCCAGGTCTCCCCTCCTGATGATTTCGGCTGGATGAGTCTTGGTGTTTCGGTGGATGTAACTCTTGCGGCGGCTGGATCGGCAGACTTGGTCATCGCCCAGGTAAACTCGAAAATGCCGCGGGTATTGGGTCAGAGCTTCATCCACGTCAACGATGTCGACGTGATCGTGGAGCACGAAGAAGACCTGCTGGCCGTCGGTCCCCGGCACTCCTCGGAAACGGCGGCCCGCATCGGACGGCACATCGCCCGGCTCATCGACGACGGCTCCACCCTGCAGATCGGTCTGGATGCTGCATCCCAGGCAACTCTCCAGGCCCTCTCCAATAAAAACGACCTGGGGATTCATTCTCAGTATCTGACCGACGACATCATGCACCTCTATGCCATGGGCGTCGTCACGAACCGCAAGAAGGGTTTCAACGAGGGCAAGTTGGTCGCCTCCGCCGCCATTGGCTCCCGCAGCCTCTACGATTTCATCGACGACAACCCAGCGGTCGATTTTCGCCCATCGGATTATGTCAACGATCCGTTTGTCATCTCGCGCCACAACCGCATGGTGTCGATGAACGTCGCCAGAACCATCGACCTCACCGGGCAGGTAACGGCCGAGGCCTCCGCGCAGACGTTTTATGCCGGCGTGTCCGGTATTGCCGATTTCGTCCGTGGGGCACGCCGAGCACCCGGCGGCAAGTCGATTTTAATGCTTTTTTCAACCACGGAGGATGGAAAAAGCAGCAACATCGTTGCGGCGCTCGGTGACCGGGCGGTGGTGGTGCCCCGTGGGGACGTCAACTATGTGGCCACTGAGTATGGCGTGATCAACCTGTTCGGCAAGAGCTACCAGGAGCGGGTTGTCGCCATGATCCAAATCGCCCATCCGGATTTCAGAGAGGAACTCTTCGAGCAGGCCAAGAGGGCCGGTATAATCGGATCCGAGCGTTCCCTCGGAGAGGCCGTGCGGGGTATCTACCCGGTCCGCCTCGAGGAAACCATCGAAATCGATGGCGTAGAGGTCACCATCCGTCCCGCCAAACCCGTGGACGAGCGCCGCATCCAGGAGCATTACTACAGTCTCGACAAGGAAGATATATTTTCCCGTTTTTTCCACGAAAAAACCAGCTTCGACCGTAAAGAGGTCGAAAGCAAATCACAAATCGACTATGTTAAAGACCTGACTCTCGTGGCGGTGGTCGGAGAGTTCGGTTTCGGTCAGGTGGTGGCCGTGGGTGAGAGCATGCTGCTGGTGGATAACAACATGGCCGAAGTGGCTTTTTCGGCAAACAAAAAGTACCAGAACAAAGGGCTCGGCCGTCTTATCCTCAGGAAGCTGGCGGATGCCGCCCGGGAAAACGGCATCGCCGCTCTGATCGCCTATACCGCCCCCCATAACCAGGCGATGATCCGGCTTTTTAAAACCCTGCCCTACAAGGTGAAAACCTCCTACGACGGGGAGGGCATTTATCTGAAATGCCGGTTCGACGAACTGGCGTGATCTAATCGGATTTCAATTGCTCTTCGTTCAAATCTTTGAAAAATTTCTTGAGAGTTTCGTAGTCGATGGTAAGCGTGTCCATCGGATTGATCTCGATGTCCTCGTCGAGACCGATCCGACCGTCTTTGAGGTAACCGTCGCAGCGGCCATCCGGGGATGGTTTTTGTTTACAGCCTTTGTGATGGTAGCAGCGTTCACAGATCAAGGGGAACCCTCCTGCATCTGCCGATTGAACCGACTCGTTATGATCCAACCCATGGACCGCATTATGGATCACGCTTTGCAAAGTTTTCACGCAGCAATTTGCATGCCACTAGGCGTGTATTTATTATTATATATGATTCCAAAATGTTATAAGTTATTATGGTTCTTCTCGCGCACTTGGCTGCCCAAAAATGTTACCCAGGGCTGCCAATTTGCGTCAGATGGTTTCCGGTCGAGCTAAGCGAATTTCCACCGTCTCATCTTCGTCTGCAAAGGCCGACGGCTTTAAGAGACTGTGGGCCACTCCGACCCGGCGCACCAGGTTCATGAATGTCTTGGGCAAGGGGACTTCGCGGTCCACCAACAGGATTCCGAGGCCTTCCGCCCGTATTAGCGCAGGGCCGCTGTCGATCCCCTCGAGATTGTCACAGAGAAACTGAACGCGCAATGCGTCGGTCAATGGACCCTGTAGATCGCTTAGCGCCGATGCCAAGGTGTTAAGCTCCGCCACGATGCGGCCATGATTTTCCGTGCTGAACTCTGTAAATACCGGGTCGGTATTGGGGGTACCGAACAATTCGTTGACCACGGCACCGGATAGCCTGTTGAGGTACACAGAATTCTGCCGAGGGTATTCGCGCATTAGGTTCGCCTTGAGGCGCTTGAAAAGCACGGCCTTTATGAGCGTAACGGCCTCCCTTAAAACCGGCACCAATTTGCTTTCTAACAGCATCGTCGTCTCCATTTTCTCGGTTACTGGAAAACATGCGGAACCAACGACGGGCGAGGACAACCGAAGATCAGCGCGAAAAACCCTTGCACGGCAACCCTTCGAGGTCAGCCTTACGATTGTTCCGCAGCCCTCCGGTCGTCCTTGATTTTTGAGTATCCCGGAATCAGGGTCTTGGTGCTGATGACGCCCGGCAATTGCCGGATCTTCTCGTGAACGAACTGTGAAATGACCTCGGCATCGGAGCTGAGTAAATCACGGCTCAGAACGATTTTGACCAGAATGTCGATATCGCCGTGAACCGAGTGTACTTCCCGGACCTCTTCCAGTTCGTAAATCTTGTCGATGACTTTGAGTTCTTTTTTCCCCTGTACGTTCATCAGGACAAACGCCGTGATCCCACGGCGCATTTCCGGGTAGTCGCAATCCTTCATTTCCATCATTTTCTTTCTAAAAGCCTCCATGTCGTCAGGTATCAATTCGTCGATCCCGCTACCGTAACGCCGCCGCCGGCCTGTTTCCCACTGGTGGACCGAGATGTAGGCGTACAGGTCCGCGATGCTTCGGCCCGGCAGGGATTCCAGGAGACGGCCGCGCCGGATGATCGCGCAGAGAGGTCGGTAGATGGTTTTGTACCAGTCCTGGGCGGCCGCATCTAAAGAAAGGCCGTCGGTTCGTTCCTGCTGCAGATAGGCCCGGTGGTCTTCGATCTGTTTGAGCAGATGGGCATACTGTCCGACCTCGGTCAACTGGATCTCCCCTTTGAGCTGCGTGCGGTCGAGAAAATCCGCCCGGTCGCGGAAAACGAGATTCTGCAAGGTGGTTGGCGAAGGAATGAGCTCGATGATGTCGGCCAGAATTTCATCGTGTCCAAGCTCTTTGGCCGCCGCAATGCGATGATTGCCGTCCATCACATAGTAATCATCCTTGATCTGGTAAAGTTTCACGGGCGGCAGCAAACGACCTTCCCGCAAGGCCTCTTTGATACGCTGCAGCCGCTCCGAGGGAACATGCGGTTTCAATCGAAACCGGTCGTCGAAATCCTGATAGCGTCCGACACTGCCCACGATCCGTTCGATCGGTACGGTTCGAATACCCCGAATCCGGCTGTCGAAAGCCGCTTCGCTTTGACGACGGTCGTTGAAACTGACGCTTTTACCCTGATCCGGCAGGTGTTTACCAAGTCTGTCCCGCAGTCGGGCGATCGTCGATTTCAAGCTGAAAATGGCCATAAGTGTTAACGACCCGGGTCGATTCTATCAGGGTGATCCGTTCGGCATCATGAGTGAAACTGCAGTGGATGTGCCCGTGAATGAAGTATTGCGGGCGCCATCGACGAATCAGCCGGCGAAAGACGACAAAGCCCTGATGGCAGGGATCCTCGGCATCATGCACAAAACGCGGCGGGGCGTGGGTCATGACGAGGTCAACGCCGCCCCGTCGCAAGAGCGCAGGCAGCATCCGAAATACCAGGAGTCGCATCTGCCCTTCGGTGTACTGGTGCGGCCCGCCGTTATACCAGTGCGAGCCCCCAAATCCCAGAATGTTAACACCCCTGAACCGCACCAGCCTGCCGTGAACCTCGGTACATCCAAGGGGCGGCTTTCTGTCATAGCGGATATCGTGGTTGCCGCGGATGTAATAGAGAGGCACGTTAAAAAAGTTTCTCAAAAAAGACAGATACTCCGGCGGCAGATCGCCGCACGCCAAGACGAGATCGATTCCTGTAAACCGGCCGGTATCGACTGCGGGATACAGCGATGGCTCGACAACATCTGAAACGCTCAGAATTTTCATGGCGTTTTCGCCGTCTTCACCTCGATTCACCCTTCGGAAAAGCGGCGGACTGCACGGTGATGAGCACGTCCGTTTTATCCGGATGCCTCATTCGGTCCCAAGCGATCGACCGGCTATGCGCGAAAAAAGGCGACTTCAAAAATGCGGCCAGAGCGTTTAACGCAAAAATCGGTTCTGACTATATCGAACCGCTTAAAACAAGTAAATATCAACCTGCCGGCAGAAAGGACGACCCGCAACGAGTTCGCCGCGACCACCGGCGAAAGATGAATCGGAGCCAATTGGCCATCGGCAGTTCATCAACGTGCCGCAAGCAGGTGAAACTTCGCCAGCATCGATTCGAATACCTCGATATCCTTATCAAAGTAGTACCGCTGCGGAGCCGTGTAACGAAGGCTATAGTAGCTTTGGCCTTGAATGAAGCCGTAATAGGCGGTTTTTAGGATCAGCCCCTCCCGGTCACGGTAGTTGAACAGCAACTTGAAGCCATCATGGTCGTCGATGACGGCCGGTGCGTTTTCGATGACGCCAAAATTCGCCACCATCGGGTCTGAAGACAAGTCGTCAATAACGGTTTGGGCGGCTTCCTGGGGTAGCATGTCCGCAGTCAGACGCTTGCGGGCATGACGAAAGGGTCTGTCCAGGGGTCGTTCCTGAAACAAGATATACTGAAGATAGGGTCCGTCGCGCGAAATCATCACATAGGCGCCGGAGTCAAATTTCATCCACCCACCGGGAACCTCCATACGATAGGTATCTGCCTGAAAATCACCATCGACGGCCTTCCAGCCGCAACATCCGGTAATTAAACCAATAAGGGTCAGTAGAATGAGTCCGTTTTTCATCTGCCAACTTCAGGTGGTTAAAAAGACGGTTGGGCCGGCAACTCGGCAGCTCACTTTTCCCTGCAGGCCAACTTTTCCGGTCGCAGACCTCGTGAATGAATGCGCTCGAGGTAGTGCCGGATATAAGTATTTTCCTGTGCGTGCGGCGCCAGCAGGAGACTGGCTTCGAGATACGCTTGCGCTTGTTGAAGTTGCCCGGATTTGTAGTACATCAGACCGAGAACCCGATACGGTTCAGGGTAATCGGCATCCAGGTCGATGGCGCGTTTATAAAAGGATTCGGCTCGTTCGGATTCGTGCCGATCACGGCCCAGTCGACGATGGATTTCCCCCAGCAAGTAGTAGGCTCGGGCATCATCCGAATAAGTCGCCTGGTATTTCTCCGAAGCCTGGCGCGCTTGGGTGAAACGCCCGGCTTGAATATCGAGGGCGATGTTATCCAGAATCACATCTCGCAGCATGAGCCCAAAACGGTTTCCGCGGTTATTCCATGACCCTGCGCTTGGGTCGATGGAAACCAGGAATTCGGTACACTTTTGGATACGGGTCTGCAATCGGGGATGCGAGCTGAAAAACAGCGGCTCCTGATAGTTCTCCCGAGCCATTTCCTCTGCCAGGTGTTCGAAGAGCCGCAACGCCTCATAAGGATTGTAACCTGCCCGCATCATGAGCTTCAACCCCTCCCGGTCGGCCTCGAATTCGGCTTCATGGCGATAACCGGACCACGCGCATTCGACACTCTGCAGCACAAATGCTGCCGATGAAGTTGTTTCTTCCTCTGCCGAGTCACGAGCGGCAGGGGTGGCCTGATGATGGAGGCGTCGGATACCGCCTATCGCATGCTGATGGATGTAATGGGCAATCTCGTGGGATAGCAAAGCCGCCAGTTGAGCCTCGTTTTCTAACCGCGCAAGAATGCCGGTATGGACATAGCAGAGGCCATTGGGGTAGGTGAAGGCATTCAGGTGCGGATCCTTGATCACTTTGACCCTGAATTGGCCATCTTTTACCGGCTCGGATGCAACCAGTCGCATCGCCACCTGGTTGATGTAAGTTTCGAGCTTTGGATCCCTATACACCACACCGGTTTGCTCGAGGCGCTGTTCATCCTGACTGGCGGCCTCCATAAGTTCGTGGATATCATTTTTGCTCGAATCCGGCTCCTCGGCCACGGCAAAGGTGCAGATACAGGTGAGAATCAGCCAGAAGGTCCACCATGCGATCTGTTTCACAAGCGCCCCTCCGGAAAATTAATCAGGGCTTTTCTCACAAGGTGGGTGGTCCCGTCCACGTCCTCGATACCCTTAGCTTCCCGGTTACCGTTGGCGCCATACCACAAAATGGTGCCGGATGCATCAGCCAGACCGAGGCTGATGAAGCTGCGTGAACGCTCGGAAGAATACCTGTGGAGAACACGGACGAAAACGATTGCGTCTGCACCGTTTTGCTGCAGCAGTGTCGTGAGCGGTCCGACCGAATATTCGAAACGGTCTTTTTTTGCAGTGAAAACCTCGGGTCCGAAGGTATGGAGTTGGATAGACCTGTTGACCGCCCGGTACAAATCGAGGACCTCCTGAAGTTCGCCCGCACAGTTGGCCGCATCAGCCGGATAGGTGGAGACACGAAAGTTGCGGGCGGTCAATTCAGCCACGAGCGCCTGTTGCACAAAAAAACGTGCCGCCTCGCTTCGATTGTTGCGCTGCTGCAATCGGCCGTCGGGAAGTTCTTCGAAAACGATGGTGTCCGACGATAACAGGCATAGCGTCCTGATCGCTTGAATGCGGTGGTTGAACTCGGGATGTCGTCGGTCGGTCGAGGAAGCGCAACCGGCCAACCAGAATAGGAGGGCTACCACAAGCAAGATAGAACGAAATCTAACTCTGTTGAATCGCTTGGAGGAGGCGCGTCCTTCCATTAAACACCTGAAAAGAAGTGAGGACAATTAAACCCGATAAGGTTCAGCAAAAAACAAGCCAAAGTCTATTAAATAAATATGCTATATATTTTCAAATAGTTAAATTCTCATCTCTCTTGTGTTGACCAGTGAACGCCAAAAATCGTCAGTAATCTGCCAAAAAATGACCCGGCTTGATTTGTATGACGCTGTAGTAGAATTGAATAGCAAAAAAGGAGGACGACGTATCCGATATGTCGATATCTCGTATAGGACCTTAAAATATTTCAAATAATTGCTCTTGACAAATAGGCACAAGTTCATAAAGTTGCCTGTATTACAGCGATATGTCTCAAGTGGTGATGATTTAGATAAGGTGCTGAGGTGCTCAAAGAAACCCGATTGATGAAAACTGCAAAAACGAGGAGGAAAAAGATGAAAAAATTGCTGATTGTCGGTATGTTGGTGGTGTTTTTAGCTGGTTGTGGGCATATGGCTCAGGAGTCTGAATTTTTTGACCACAGTACCTTGTATCGCGACTGGGATCACGCAAAATTCAGTATGTGGGGCTACAAGGAACCGACGGCACTTGACGCACAAGGATCTACTGCTCAAGAATGGTGGGGCATTCCCATTCCTTATGTACCAGCCAAATAGGCACCGCAATAGGGCATCGTACTTTAACCGCCTAAATGGAGCCGGCGATAAAAAAAGAGCGCAACCGATAATAAAGGGAGGATCACCTCCCCGGTAATACCTGCTAGCGGCTACCCGAATAAGCTTTCGGCCGACCAAGCGCATTAAAAAAACCCCACATGCCAAATGGATGCGGGGTTTTTATTTTTGGCTGGTTGACAGCCGAATCGACGCTTTTTTTCGGCGTAACCGGCGCACGGAGGTGGGCGTCGATATTCACTGATTAACTGAAGAGGTATTTTTCAGCGCCCGGCTTTCCCACAACAACTTCCGGGGCCGGCACAACCGGCCTGAGAGGGTGTTGAACCGCAACATGGGGTGTCCCCGTGGCCGGGGAGCCGGTGCGTTTGGGCGCCGGAGAGTGACGAGGGCGCCGAGAGCATTTTCCGCATGTTAACACCCCCGCAGGTTTTACATTGCGGGGTTTCCGCCTGATTGGACGACAAGATTTCAACCAACCTTCCGCAGTCCAGGCAAAGATAGTCAAAAAGTGGCATGACACCCTCCTAAAGAGATTTTTTGATCAACCGCAGGGAGAAACCGTTTGACGGTCGGCGGCGGCACTCGACCATTCCCATTTCACATATTGCGAAAAAAAATCGGCGGTCGGCTGCTCATCAATGGGCACAACCGCCATGTCCACCGTGACCGGCGCAGGTCATATCGAACGAGAATTCCGGCAGGCGATGGTTCCGGATCAGTTCCAGATTCTGGTTCAAGGTTCCCTCAACCGCGCGATAGACTCTTATACCGGATGACAGAAGTTTCTGCAGAGCGCCGCCGCCGATACCGCCGACCACCACGGCATCCACTTTTTTTCCACCCAGTGCCGCCAGCGGCTGACACTGACCGTGAAGATGTTCCCGGTCCGTATTGACGATGGTTTCAACGGCCCCTGAGGCATCATCGACAACCAAAAAATATCCGGCCGAACCGAAATGCCCGAAGACCGGACTCTCTAACCCCTGATCGATTTGCGTAGGAAAAGCGATTTTCATATCCCTTCTTGCTCCTTCATTACAATAGTCGACTTGTTTTGGAAAGCAACATGGTAAAAACCGGGTCTGCAGGGCCTAATTTCTATTGAATGACATTGCATATTCAAAATACGAGCCCTGATGCCATTGCTGTCGTGCAGCCCTGAAATTTATAAAAAGCCCCCAACAGTAAGATGATAAACCGGGAATGTCAATAAACCATAGCTTTAACTATTGCAATTTTGCAATATGTGATTAGGGTGTCATCCGAGTACCAATACAGGTTTCCGGGCTTACTTGGGTAGATTCCGCAGAACTTCCTTCCTCAAGCAAGCCGTATTTGCCCCGTTACATTTAAGTAGGTGCATCGTCTAACGCACCGACAACGACCTTGGAACCGGACATTTGTCCGTATACCAGGGGTGTAACCTCTTCTCGGCAAGTATGGTGATCCAAAATGCTTAAAAGAACCTGCCGTGTGTGCGGAAAAGAATTTCATGTCCCCCCTAAACAGGCAACGCGCGCTTACTGTGAGCGTCCGGCTTGCCAGGATGAGAGACGCCGCAAACAACTGGCCCAGGAAAGACGAAAATACCGTTTAATTCAAAAAGGAGTGAAGCAAATAAAATCCAGGCAAAAGCCCGACGAGGGCCGCAGGTGCCGTCGATGCGGGGAGAACTGTTTCCCGAACTATTTCTATTGCCCGGAGTGCCATCACTACGTCTCCTGTAATGATTGGCGGATGGAAAACGACGAGGAGAACTGTGCCTGCAGCTGATCGGTTGCTCGAGTTGTGCCTCCGAACAATTCACAACCTGAAATTATAATCGATGATAGCCCGGGCCATTTCCGTTGCACGGATACCGAGTTTCTCGCCATGAACCGCGAGCACGCCGACGCATATGCCGTCGTTTCCGTTGGGCGTCAAGGCAAAGGCCGTGGCCCAGTCATATTTGAATTGGTCGGTGATATCGTTGATGGTACCTGTTTTAATGCCAAGCGCGAAGTCCTTGAACATTTTCCTTTGGCGTAATTTACTAAAAGTTTTCCGCCCGGTTCCGTAAACGACGGTATCCTCCATCATCAGCTTCAAATCGGCGGCGGTTTTCTTGCTGACAGGTGATGCGAGGGCGCGCCGCT
Organism: Deltaproteobacteria bacterium; assembly: GCA_041299015.1. Classification (GTDB taxonomy): domain Bacteria; phylum Desulfobacterota; class Desulfobacteria; order Desulfobacterales; family SG8-13; genus JARFQH01. The sequence goes on along the minus strand of JBFYWB010000054.1, from coordinate 34,395 downwards.
GCGCTTGATAGACTAAAGCGTGCGACGCATCGGTGACGGTCGCGACCATCCACGGCGCCGCCATTTCACCTTGGTTGACGATCACGCTCGCCAGCAAGGCGGCATGTAGTGGGGAAACACGTGTTCGCTTGTTGAATCCGGACGCAATTTCGGCCAATCCGAATTCATCGTCGGGCACTTCGGTTTGACTGATTTCCACCGGCAGGTCGAACGGTATCGACCGATTGAAATAGAACTTTTCTGCATATTCGTTCATGACCTGCGGCCCGAGAGCATAAATGCCGAGCTTGCCGAAAATTGAGTTGTTGGATACCGCGAACGCTTTTCGGAGTTGGGTTTCGGAGGTGTAGCGTCCCCGTTGCTGCTTGAGTTGATTCTTGTAAAGGGTATGGCGATTGCCGTCAAAGTAGAGCGTTTTATCCGGCGTATAGCCGGCCGCTTCCAAGGCGGCGGCGGCCGAAACAATTTTAAAAAGGCTGGCGGCGGGATATTCGGCCTTCAGGCAAAGGTTGGTGTCAGCGCCGTTTTTATCATGACCCGACATGACCAGTACCCGTCCATCATGAGGGCTTAACACCACCACGGCCGCCTGCAGCGTCTTTGAGCGTTCGAGCAACTTGTCAACGTAGGCCTGTAGTTTCGGGTTCAAGGTGGTTTTCAGCGTATACCGGACGCCGTTGTTTTCGAGGGCAATTTCATCGGCCAGCTTGACGCTGTCACCAGAAACCGGAACCAAAAGTGTTGCCAGCGTTTGGCGTGAAAAACTCTCCGCTGCGGTATTCTTTTGCTGCGCAGAATGTTTTTGAAGCGGCGGCGGGGCCTCAACAGACCGGCTCGCTCGGTTGCTCATCCAGGCTCCGGAAAAAACAACCGCCAGCAAGCCACCGATGACACCGCCGACCAGGAAAATTTTCCTTTTTAACTGTCTGATCCGGACCTCTCGCTGCAACCTCTCCTGATAGGTCCTCCACCCGGATCCTTGGGACACGTTCACCCTCATATTCGATTTCGCTCTTTGGTTGACGACGCTGACTGAATTATTTAACATTCTCGGCAACATTTTTCAAGCCGTTGCCGCGGTCCGGCGGCAATATAACATGGAGTGGAACGCCAATCGGTTCAAAAAACCAGAGCCTCTCCCGCCGGCAAAGATTCTTTTTTAGCGCCTAACCCAAATGGCTGTCTTATATTGCATTGTCCGTACCATGCCTCTTTGAAGGAGTTTTTGAAAACCAACGCTGCTTATGCTATAAAATCCTGAGCCAGACGGGGCGTTGATCCCGTGCACCGGTCTTCACTGTCTTCAACGGATAAAGATGGAGGTATCGCCCATGCGAAAAATGACTGTTGTTTTGATTCTTGCAGGTATTGTGCTGATGTTCCTCTGCGCGTGTTCCAAGCCGATTGTCAGTTCGGGTCCATCGACATCCTATGAATCCGAAGCCCAGCGAATGGGGGCTGGAGGCACTGGGCAGCCGGGCATCATTTCCGAAGAGAGCCTTGGGTCGGCAGGTGCCGAATCGCCCCTGTCGACCGAACAAGCCGCCGAAGCACGCAAGGCATTCGAAAATCAAGACATTTATTTCGATTACGACAGCGCCCTGCTCACACCCCAGGCCCAGGAAATTGTGCGCGAAAAAGCCCGCTACATGAAGGAATACCCCGTGGTTAACGTGATTATCGAAGGCCACTGCGACGAACGCGGTACAAACGAATACAACCTGGCCCTTGGCGAGCAACGCGCGAAAATGACCCAGGATTTCCTGGTCGCCCTCGGCGTTTCCGCCTCGAGGGTCAGAACGGTCAGCTACGGTGAAGAGCGCCCCCTCGACCGGTCAAACACCGAAGAAGCATGGGCAAGGAACCGACGCGCCCACTTCGTTATCATAAACTGAACAGGTGCCGTTTAGCCAATAGCTTGTACCGTTCAGGTTACCGGCAGCGGCAAAGGATCGGGATGTTCGGGTGCGCAGCAGATGCGGTTGGATTCGAAATGATCCTCGCAGCTCAGCACCAGCGGTTTGCCGCTCAGCGGCCCGCCGCGGCTTTGCCAGTCCTCAAGACGTTGCTTGTTTTCGATTACCTCGCTGTGGGGATAGCAGTTAAGGGCCGTTTCGAGGAAAGTCGCTGCCGTATCGATGTCCTGACCGGCCGCGGCGATGCAGGCCCAGGCGTTGAAGATCCGTCCGGGCAGGGCATATCCTAAGGCCGTGGCCCGGATCAGGTGTTTCCGGGCCGCTTCCGGATTGTCTTCGCGCAGGCAGGCACAGCAGAGATCCATGTAAAGCGTGGCATGTTCCGGCAACCGCGCGCAAATCTCAGCGTAGTCTTCGACCCGGTAGCGCCAGCAGTCCTGAACACCTTGCATACGCATCAGGCAGGCTCTGATTTTCCTTTCATCAGCGGCTTTGCCGGCAAAGACGGTCAAGCATAAGAAATCGCGTTGGAAAAAAATCTCAGGCGTGACGACTCCGTTTGCCCGAAAAAGTTCGAACTCTTCGGTCCCGGGATAAAGGTGAAGTTGGGAAAAAACGAACTGATTCGGCTTACACCTTTTTATAAATTCAATGCTGCGTAAAAAGGTTTCATAGGTCTCTCCCCGATTTCCCACCATCATATAATACCGAATTTGAATGCCGTGCCGCTTGATCAGTTGGGTAACGTCCTGGACCAGGCCGGGCTGGACCTGCTTGCGGATGTTTTTCAAGATCTCCGCCGATGCCGACTCGACACCTAGGCTAATCCGTTTGCAACCGGCCATCCGCATCGCCCCGAGCAATTTTTCATCCAGGCAGTCTGCCCGGGTTTCACAACTCCATATGAAAACAAGGCCACGTCGCCGAATCTGCCGGCAGATTTCAAGCGCCCTGTCTTTGTCGGCTGTAAAAGTATCGTCTTTGATCGCTATGATTTTTCGTCCATGACGACGCAAGGCCGTTTCGAGCATATCGAGCACGAAATCCACCGAATGAAAGCGCGGGCGCCGACCCCACATCATGCGGCTACTGCAAAAAGTACAGCGCATCGGGCAGCCGCGAGAAGTCAGAAGAGTTCCCAAGTTGAAATAGTCGGTTGGAGAGGCCAGTGTGTCCAGATCTTTTATATGCTCTCGGGCGGCTCCGATGTGACCTCTTTTCCCTTTGCGCCAGGCCGTTCCCGGAAGATCTTCAATGGCCGCGAACCGGAGCATCCGATCGACGATCTCCATGAACGTGCGTTCACCTTCACCGATGACAACCACGTCGATCTCCGGAAAATGGTCGAGGGTTTCAAGAGGCAGTGCCGATACATGCGGGCCACCGACAACAATCCGGGCCGCGGGATGGACCCTGCGGATAAACCGCACCAGCATCGCCATTCCGCGTCGATTGGCCGTTAAGCATGAAAGACCGAACAGGTCCGCATCCAGTCGGTATATGAGTCTTTCAACCGCCGGCCAGGGATAATTGGACAGATTGAAGACGGACACGCGTAGACCGGCCCTGAGCAGTTGCGCGGCCAGCGAAAGCAACCCGTAAGGGGTCTGATTGAAGTCACCCGTAAGAAATGCATTGCCGATAAAATCCACCGGTGCTCCTTCGCCGGTCGGATAGGGGGGATCCCCGGGTGCCGAGATCTTCCAGGGCGGCGGATAAAGAAGGACGATATTCATGGAAGTCGTCCAACGGCCTAAGATGCGACCAACCCGCATCAGCTGGGGCCGAAACAATGGGCATAGAGGCAACGGCTTAACTATACCGATTGGCGTACACGCCGTCAAAAAAATAATAGCGCTGCTCCACCACACCGTTTTTAAACGGCTAAACCCGGTGGGAATCGGCACCTTCAACCGGCAACGTTTCGGGGACTTCGCCGTAGGTGCCGAGAATTTTCAAGTAGTCAGTCTTTTGTTCCAGGGCCTTCCGCACGGGTTTCAGGGCATCGGCACCGAGATCCGCCTCGATATCCATGTAGAACATATACCGCCAAGGTTCCCCTTGAAGGGGACGGGATTCGAGCTTGATCAGGTTGATGCGGTTTTCGGCAAAAATCTTTAGCGTTTCGTATAGGGCTCCGGGCTCGTTGCGAGTGGAACAGATGAGCGATGTCTTGTCGATTGGCCCTTTGTAGAGGGGAGACTTGCCGATGACGACGAAGCGGGTGTAATTGCGCGGGTTGGTTTCGATATTCTCCGCTATCACTTTCAATCCGTATTCTTCGGCGGCAACCAGACTGGCAATGGCGGCATCTGCGTTGTTTCTGCCGTTGGCCACCCGCTGGGCGGCCGCAGCGGTGTCGCTGACCGAAACAAGCTCCCAGTCGTGCTGTTCGAGAAACTGGCGGCACTGGCCGAAAACCTGGGGATGGGACAAAACGCGCCGGATGCCGCCGATCTCGACACCCTGATTCGCCATCAGGTGATGCATGATGCGCAGTTTAATCTCACCGATGATTTTCAAATCGTAGTCATTTAGAAAATCGAAGTTTTCGTGAATACTGCCGCTGAGAGAGTTCTCCAGAGGAACCACGCCGAAGTCGGCGGTATCGTATTTCACGGCCTCGAACACCGCCCTGAAAGAGGCCACCGGCAGAGCCTCCACTTCACTGCCGAAATACTGCCGGCACGCCTTGTGGCTGAAAGTGCCGACGCGCCCCATGAATGCCGCCCTCTGCCGGATGCCGTTAGCGCGTCGGCTGCGCATGGCCACGGCTCGGGCCTTGTCCAGGTAACCGAAGTCGAGCTGCTTGCCGACTACCGGCGCTATCACGTAAAGGTCTCGCATCAGCTGACCGAATTGGAGGGGGTAAAGACTCTGCGGACCGTCGGAAAGCGCCTTTTCGGGTTCATGATGGACCTCGATCATAAGCCCGTCGGCACCGGCGGCAATGGCGGCCCGGGCCATGGGGCTGACTTTCTCGCGAATGCCGGTGGCATGACTCGGATCGATGATGATCGGCAGGTGGGTTAAATTTCTCAGGACCGGAATGGCGGTGAGGTCAAGAGTGTTGCGTGTGTAAGGTTCAAAGGTGCGAATACCGCGCTCACACAGCATAATCTGAGCATTCCCTTCGGACAGGATATATTCGGCCGACATAAGCCATTCCTCGATCGTGCCGGCCAGACCGCGCTTCAGAAGAACCGGTTTGCCCATACGGCCGACCACCTTGAGTAGTTCGAAGTTCTGCATGTTGCGGGCGCCGATCTGGACCACGTCGACGTACTTTTGCATGAGCTCGGCCTGGGAAGGAGCGGTCATTTCGGTGACGACACACATGTCCAAGGTTTCACGGACTTCGGCCAGGATCTTGAGTCCTTCCTCTTCGAGGCCCTGAAAAGAATAAGGAGAAGTCCGCGGTTTAAATGCCCCGCCTCTGAACAGGACCGCACCGGCTTTCTTGACCCAGCGGGCGATGGTCAGCGCCTGTTCGCGACTTTCGATGGCGCATGGGCCGGCGATAACCGTGATACGGTCACCACCGACGAGCACGTTTCCGACGCTTACCAGCGTATCCTGCGGATGCATTTGGCGGCTGACGAGTTTGTAGGGCGTTTTGACCGGCACCGTCCGGGTCACACCGGGCAGACGGTTGAAAAAATCAGCTTCGCAAATCCCTCGGTTCATGATGCCGATGCGCTGGATATCGGTGTCCGGAAGTTCCCGAAAATCGCAGCGCTTATCCCGGAGAGCATCATGCAGCACAGACTTTTCAGCAGGTGTGATGTTTGTTGTCAATTCGAGTATCATCGTTTTTTCCCTTGCGCGGTTATTCAGGTCAGTCTCGGGCGCCATGACGGGTGTCACGATCCGTGACCCGGCCTTGCGGCACTCACGAAGCCCATAAAAAAACCCCGGCAGATTTCCGGGGCTTAAAAAAAACCGCCCCGGATGGACTGCGTCGCGGTCCATCCGGGGCGGTTCAATGAACTGCGTCATTCAGCCGGATGGACGCTTCTAAAGCAAAAAAACAAGCATCCGCAGCCGATCGTCGCTGTCTGAAGTGGTTTCATTGGCATTGCCTTTTTATCATCTGTTCAGGGCCGGATGATGCGGCAACCGGCCGTTGCCTGTCAAGCATTATTTCGCTTCTTGGACTCCCCTTGAAAAAAAGGGCGGAAGATAGTTTGCCCTCGGGCCTTCCCTGACCAACGCCTTATCCGCATCCTCGCGCTCTATTGCGACGCAATTGCAACCAGCTTCTGGAGGGCCTCCAGTCCGACGCGGTCGAGCATCTTTCCCAGGCGCTCCCCTTTTTGGGCGTTTTCCCGGTAGTAGCCGACCACCTTGTCGATTGCCGCCAGCGCCGCATCGTCATCGAGACCGCCAGCACACTCCTGTGCGATCCGCGGGTTTGCACCGACGTTTCCCCCGATAACCAGAACCCAGCCATCCTTTTTTCCGATAAGGCCGATGTCGCGCACCCATGACTCTGAACAGCTCAGATGACAGCCGGACACGGCCATCTTGAATTTACCCGGCAACTCCATGCCATGATAGATCTCGTCCAGTTTCAATCCCAATTTAATGGCATCCTGCTGGCCCAGCTTGCAATAGGTGTTTCCGGGACAGGTTCTCACGCTGCGAACACACAACCCCACGGCAGCGCCCTTGTCGAGGCGCAGAGCGTCCCATACGGCGTCGATATCCTCTTCCTTGAGGCCCACGATCGCAATGCGGGTCGCTCCGGTAATCTTGATCGCCTGCGCACTGAACTTTTCGGCTGTATCCGCTATGCGCCGCAACAGTTCAGGTGTTACCAACCCGCAGGGAATGTGCGGCGCAATGGCAAATGTTTCGTTGTCGCGTTGGGGAATGGCGCCTTTCTCTCCGAGTTTTAGCATCGTTTTCCTCCTTGTCACCGATAAACAGATAAAAAAGCTCCCAAGAGCACTTCCGATTTTTCCGGGAGTATAGGAAAAACGGGCCGGCAATGTCAAGAACAGGGCCCGGCATCGGTGATTTTCGCTCCGTTATGACCGGATCTGCCGGCCCGGAGGCGCCATCGCCGACGGCATCTGCAGGGACTCAAAACCTTTCATCCGGTGTCGCGCAATCGGGTCGTCTTCGGTAAGGTGAACGAAAAAATCGAAACATAAACACAGAACGGAAGCGCGAAAGTCGGCACATCCGCCAACCTTCGCGCCTCCGGCACAAGAACCGAATACCAACTGGTGTTTTGAAGTCTTGTCGAGTAGCCATGCGCTCAAGGTCAGCCGGACCAGTTTCAAGGTGGCATACCGGGAAAGCCTGTGGCTGCGGTCTTGGCGCGGGCAGATTCTTTCAACATCAAGTCAACGATTTGCAGTAAACCACTTTTCCATCGCCGGGCGCATAGAAGTCCGTCAGCACGCTCTCCAGTCGATATCCGCAACTTTCGTAAAACGCACGGGTACTGGCGTATTGCGCCCGCTGGGATGTTTCGACGTAAATGCGCGTACCACCGCTCTCGATTATCAGGCGTTCGCTCTCCTTCAAAATCCTGCGTCCCAGGCCCTTGCCCTGATAGTCCGGATGGACCGCTATCCAGTAAACATCATAGCTCGACGCAGTACAGGCAATCGGCCCATAACAGGCATAACCGGCCAGGCGTCCGTAGTGCTCCGCCATGATGAAGTGGTACCCGCTTGGTAAGCCCTTGGTCAAGCGTTCATTGGCGAGTTCGACCGCCACCTTTACTTCGGCGGGCGTAAAAAACCCGGTTATTTCCGTTAAGCGGCGGATTCTTTCAGGGTCCAGCGGCTGCAGCTCATAGCGAAACACAACACCGTGCAGCCGGACTTTCGTTTGCTGGCGGCCGCGGCCCGATTTCATATGGGTCTTAACAAGTCCAACGAAAAAGTTGCGGGCATTCTGGCCGAGAGTGCGGGTGCGGTAGCCGCCTTCCTGAATGACCACCGTCGGCAACCCGAGAGTTCCGATCAGACGTCCGTTTTCTTCAAAGTCTTTGGCCTTCAGGGACCAGGTGCCGGTCGGGTCGCCCTTGGCGGTGTCCAACCCCAGCGCCACCAGGAGAAATTGAGGACTGAACTCTTCGATTCGATTCAGCGCCTTGGTCAGCGCCCTACGGTATTTTTCGCCTTCCAGATTTTCCGGCAACGGAAGGTTCAGATTGAACCCCTCACCTTCACCTTCACCGCGCTCGTCTTCGAAACCGCTAAAATAGGGGTAGGCAAATCTGGGGTGGCCGTGGATCGAGACGGTCAGAACATCGGACCGGCGGTAAAAAATATCCTGCTGACCGTTGCCGTGATGATAGTCAATGTCGAGAATGGCGACTTTTCCGTGCGCGCACAGATACTGGGCCGCAATGGCGTTGTTGTTGAGATAACAGAACCCGCCGAAAACCCGCCGTTCGGCATGGTGCCCCGGAGGGCGCACCAGGGCGTAGGCCAGGCGCCGGCCGTCCAGAATTTCACGGGCGGCGGTCAGGGCGCAGTCCACTCCGCGTCGGGCCGCCGGATAAGCGTTGCGGTTGATGGGGGTGAAGGTATCGATGCAGTAGTACCCTGAGAGAACAGCGGGTTCCTTTGGCGGACGCGTCTTGTTGCGAACCGGGAAAACATAGGGATAAAGGGATTTGCCTTCGGGCACATCGGCAGAGGCATGCCGCAGATAACTGACGAAATCGGCGTCGTGAACGCCGTAGATGTTTTTGTCCGGAAAGGTGCGCGGTTTGAGTCGGGCAAAGAGGCCGTTTTTCTCGATCTCCGCCAGAATGCTGCTCACTCTGACGGGCGACTCCACGTATCCGCGCTCATGCATGTGGTGGATCTGGTGGCGGTCATTGACAATCAGGGCGATCTGTTCGATGGAGCGATCATCCACCGTCGTCTTGACGGCCTGCGGTTTGACATAGCGAAAGTCGCGCAGCGCGACCGGGTCTTCTCGAAAGGAAGCCACCACTTTCTCGACGTATTCGGCCGGGCAGTACCGGCTGTATTTTCGTTCCAGGATGGCCTGCACCACTTTGCGCACAAATACGCGGCGCAGCGGTTTGTCGGCGTCCAGGGCATCATATACCAGGTGGGGCATACAGCTGTCACCCGGATTCACCGGAAGTTCATAGCCGGTGTGAATGATCGGCCGGGCGCCGTACTGCTCGTAAAATCTAAGGCGGACACGGTTTTCCCTCAACAGGGCCTCGTCGGAACAGTTTTCGGCATCGTCCGGCAGACACTCGAAGAACAGACCCCCCACGCCCAATGCCACCGACTCCCGTCGGACCCGGTCGTAAAGGGCACCGCCCAACCCGCCGCCGGTTCTGCCGGTGGCGGTTGCGATCCAGTCGAGAAAGCAGAAGCCGATTACCGGTTCGTGCAGCAGCATCGCGAACCCCTTCACGCGGCTGCGCAGGGTCTTGGCGACGAAAAGGATGGGACGAAAACGCTGTTTGAACGGATTGCGCAGTTTTTCGCCGATCTGCTCGATTTCTTCTTCGGGAAGCTTGTTGAAGCGATCGCGCAGGATGGCCTTAACCTGTTCCAGGGTCTCCCGGTTGGCCGGCAGAACGTCATCAAAAATCCGGCGAATGCGCAGCATCGGTTTCAAGCTCCCTCGAAACGGTGACGCCTATCCCACGCATGCGGGTCGTCCCGCAACCCGTCTTCAAGGATCCTCTCCACGGCAGCCGGGTAAGACAAACCGGCTTGGGCCAGAGCGGCAGCAAAACCGGCATCCGGCGACAGGCAAGGGTTGGTATTGACCTCCAGGATCCAAGGCGTGCCGTAGTCATCAACTCGAAAATCGACTCGCGCATAACCGCCCAGCCCGAAAATTCGCCAACAGGCGACCGCATTAGCCTTGAGCCGTGTCAACAGCCCGTCATCCGCAGGTGGAAAATCAAACCGTCGGGGGGTGTGAAGGTATTCGTAAGAATCCTGGGCCCATTTGGCACGGTAACCGACAATCCGAGGTTTGCGGTCGTCATAGCCTTCGAAGATGATTTCGGCCGGCGGCAGGACTTCGGGCCCATCTGGGCCGGCCAGCACGGCCAAATTGAATTCACGCCCGTCTATGTAAGCCTCGGCAAAACAAGCCCCGCCGAGACGGGGCGCCCGGTCTTTTATGATCGTCTCGATCTCCGCTTCGGTGACGTCGGTCACCAGAGCGTCTTCTTCCATACCGAAAGAGGCATGCTCCCACACCGATTTGACAATCCAGAGATCGTTTTCCGAACGTCCCCGGCGCAACGAACCGGCAGGCGCCAGGCGCAATGGTTCCGGCGGAAAGGGGTCGAGCCAGGTCGGCGTCCGCAGTCCGAAACCTGCCAGGATTTCTTTGGCCATGATCTTATGGGTGCTCACCATCAGCGTCAAGGTCGGTGAACCGGTGTAGGGAACCGCCATCGCGTCGAGCAGCGCGGGAAACAAATGGGCCAGGCGCCCTTGTCCATCGAGTGACTCCACCAGGTTGAAGACGATCTCCGGTCGAAACTGTTCCAACCGATCTTTGACGCGTTCGAGGTCCAATGAACAGGGAACAACGCAACTCTGATGCGCCAAGAGGTCGAGGGCGTTGTGTATGGCCTCGGCCTGAACGAGCACGTCGCGTTCATCGGGGGCGCTGTCATCGGTTACAGCGTTGTGTACGACGGCCACACGCATATCAGCCGATCGCTCCTTTGCAGTCGCAACGGGACCGGATCCGTTTTGCTGCGGAATCCACGATTTCCCGGATCAGATCCTGATAGGGCATGCCGATGTGGTTGCAGATGATCGGAAGGTCCGAATGAAAAGGGTGTAAACCGGCCAGCGGGTTAACCTCCATGAAATGCGGCCGCCCCCTCTCATCGCAGCGCAGATCGATCCGGCCGGCATCGCGGCATTCGAGCACCTGCCAGGCCCGCAACGCGATAATTTCGGCCGCCTTCACCGGTGGATCGTCATCCGGGCGACCGAGCCGGTATTCAACCAGTTCTTCGTAACGTTCCTTGTTGACATAAGAGTAGACCTCGGGTTCGGCGCCGGCCAGCAGATGCACTTCGATGGTGCCGATCACCCTGGCCTGGTCACCGGTACCCACGATACCGACCGTAAACTCTCTGCCCGGCAGAAAGCGTTCGACCAGAACCGGTTGACGAAAGGCGGCGATCAGCGCCTCACAGGCGTTGGCAAGATCTTCCGAGCGTCGAACGATCGATTGCGGTGAAACCCCTTTACCGGTCCCTTCGGCCAATGGTTTGATAAAATACGGCGGCGGAAAGGAGAACTGCTCTGCCTCGCTGCGGAATCTTACCACCCCAAAATCCGCTGTCGGGACGCCGGCATCGCGCACAACCCGCTTCGTCATACCCTTGTGCAGGGTCAGCGCCATCACCAGGGGGTCCGAAAAAGTGTAGGGAATACCGTAAACATCCAACGCCGCCGGCACTTGGGCCTCCCGGCCGATGCCGTTGAGACCCTCGGCAATGTTGAAAACAAGGTCCCACCGATCGCCGCTGGAAAGACGTCCGAACAGGCTGCGCACACTACCGATACGGTCGGTTGAATGGCCCAGGGACTGGAGGGCCTTTTCGATAGCGGCCACGGTATCGTCACGGTCGAATTCGGCCGTTTCCTCCTCACTAAACCCGGCAGCCAGGTACTCCGAGCGCAAGTCGTAGGTAAGTCCGATTTTCATGGTCAACTGCCTGTTTTGGATGGTTCTCCTCAATGAGAATGTCTTCTCCGCACCGGCAAAATTCGGCCCGGTGAAAAACCTTGCGGGTTTCCGGAACCATTTCACATACCGGAAACCCGTTGATTCTATAACCTGGATAAATGTAAGCTTTATGGTATGGATTCCGACAGATGGGCAGAAGCGCCGGTTTGGATATCGGCGCCCCGGCAATCCGGATAACGGAACAACCGATCTTCATAGTTGCGCAGCAAAAGATCGGATTCTTCACGGCCGGCGAGGTAATCGGGCATCAGCGGAACCTTGCCGCCGCCGCCCGGCGCATCCACGACATAGGTCGGCACGGCATACCCACTGGTAAACCCTCTCAGACCCCGAATGACCTCCAAGCCCTGCGCAATCGATGTGCGGAAATGACCCGAACCCGTTATGGGGTCGCACTGGTAGAGGTAGTAAGGCCGCACGCGCATGCGCATGAGATTGTGGCAGAGCGACTTCATGGTGTCTACCGTATCGTTTACCCCCTTGAGCAGAACCGTTTGCGACCCCAGGGGAATACCGGCATCGGCCAGCATTCCACAGGCCCGGGTGGCCTCCGGCGTGCACTCATCCGGATGGGTAAAGTGCAGGCTCATCCAGAGGGGGTGATACTTCCGCAGCATCCGCACCAAGCGACCGGTGACCCGCTGCGGTAAAACGGCGGGAATCTTGGTTCCGATCCGTACGATCTCAACATGGGAAATCCGACGCAGACGCGCCAGAATCCACTCCAAACGGTCGTCATTGAGGGTCAACGGGTCGCCGCCGGACACCAGTACATCACGAACGGACGGTGTCGCACGGACATAATCGATCGCCTGTTCGAGACGCGACCGGCTCGGGAGAATGGCCCCGTGCCCCACGACTCGGGACCGCGTACAGTAGCGGCAATAGGTGGAACAAAAATCGTGTACCAACAAAAGGACCCGGTCGGGGTATCGGTGAACCAATCCCGGTACCGGGCTCTGGTTTTCTTCTCCGAGTGGGTCCTCCGCCTCACCGGGCGACTTGACGAACTCGCTTGTCGTCGGCACCACCGTGCGCCGCAAAGGCTGGGCGGCATCGTCAACAGACAAAAGACTCATGTAGTATGGCGTAATGCCCATGGGCAGTTTGGGGCCGATATGGCCACTGACGCCTTTTTCCGGAGCAGAGAGATCCAGCATCATCTGAAGCTGGCCGTAATGACGGATCCGGTTTCTGATCTGCCATTGCCAATCATTCCAGTTCTTGTCGGGAACACCGGGAAAAAATTTGCGCCGGAAAGCGCGCGTTTTTAAAGAAGTACGGGCGATACGATCGGGGGGGAATCTGAGGACGATGGCCGCGTCATTAGGGTGGGCAAGTCGCCGCACACCGCAGCTGGCAGTCGGCTCGGAAGCCGCTGCCTGACTACCCGGAGGTTCCTCATCTTCCTTCCCCTGTATGGTATCCGGTGAATTATTGGCAACGGTAGGTTGAAAAAATGATGGGTTCGGATGCATTCCCGGTTCTCCTTTGTCTGAGTGGATCGATTGGGGACCTGTACGCGAATACCGCTTGGCAACCCATGCCGCCGACAGTCGCGCTTGCACAGCTATCGAACATTGTCTACCGCTCCGAACCAGCAGCGGAATCCGGGCGAGAAAACATAAGCGGTGAGCGAAGACATCGCCCGCCCGCCGTTTTTTCGTCTATTTATTGGCAGGGGCCAGGTCACAAGGCCAGGTGTTGTCAATCGCTAAGCAAGGTTAATGCCAAAAAATTAAAATTCGAGAAGAAAGCCTCAGCAACCAACCGGTGAGCGTGAAAGGCGCCGGACTTTGATTTCAGACGACTTGGCAGTGCAACCGTGATCGGATACCGCTTTCCGTTCTTACGGATTCAGATCGGGAGAGGCAGAGTAAAGAACTGACGGTTCCGTTTTTTTTCTTTAAAGGAATTTTGTGTTCCCATCCTGTCACGCATGGGCCCGATAACCGTCCCCAATATTTCCACGGCGGATAAACGGTGCCGATATTCTGATAAATAATTATATTTTCAATTACTTGTAATTAGATAGCGGATTCCTCGAATTGCGGTTCGACAGGCACCGGCCGTCAGACCGGAACAACAAGTTCTATCTGTCACATCGCCCATTGGGTTTGATCGATACAATTCCCAAATGTTACGAGAGCGGCACAAGAATTGCTTTTGAAATCAGGCCTCAGTGTGTGCAGCGCTGACCGACCCGACGAGATTATCAACAAGAGGGAGACAAGATGAAAAGAGAAAAAGATTCCAGGGAAGAAATCACCCTCATCGGTTTCGTAGATCCATTGGATGACGACGATGACAACACCGGCGTCAAAATTTCGACCGATGAGGACGAATACATCGTCGAAATGAACCGCACCGGGAAAAAGCTGCTGAACATGATCGATGAGGAGATCCAAGCAACCGGAAGGGTCTCGGTCGATTCAAACGGGACGAAAACATTCGATGTGAAGACTTTTGATTACGCGCCGTATGATGAAAGCGACGAGGATGCCGAGGAATGAGGACGCCGGTCGTCGCAGCGTGAACCCCAACTTCAAGGGCCTCGATTAATTTAAGTTACCCTGAAGGTGCCGCCATCCCAAGTCTACGCAAAATAATCGGTCAAAAACAGCGCCGCAAAGGGCACGCCTGAGTCAGAATTAAATGCCCTGCATCAGGAGAATTAGAGCAGTGACGGGCGCCGCCGTTGGCGCTTGAGGCTGAATCCGACCACAAAACCGAACAGGAGAACTCCCGAGCCGGCCAGAAACCATTTGATCGCATAGCTGCGCTCGAGCCTCGCCACATGCTCTTCGAGCTGGCTGGCTTTGCGGGTTTCCTGATCGAGACGGGTGGCTGTTTGTTCGTATTTGGCCTTCAATGCCAGGAATTCGCTCGATTCTGATTTGAGTGCGTCGTACTCAGTGCGGATCTGGCTCAAGCCTTTATCCGTTGATGAAAGAGCGTTGGAAAGCTTCTTGTTCTCGCCCTTGAGCAGTTGGTTTTCCTGAAGTAAGGCCGCATTTTGCTCCAAAACGCTTTTTTGCTTTTCCTCCAACCTTTCCAGTTTGATCTTGCTGGTCGGTTCAGGAGTCAGGTAGCGGGTCAAGACCCAGCCTTCTTTCCCATTTGCCGTCCGCACGTGGGCCCACTGGTCGTTCGTTTGAAGGACCTCAAGCCGCTGACCGGACTGGAGGAAGCTCAGTATCTTGTGGTCGAGACTCTGGCCGGTACGAAGGGTAATCTCAACGATATCGTTCACGTACATCGTGGTGGCATGAACCGGAACAGCAAACAACAGCGCGCAAATTCCGAAGAATAGGAGGCTTTTCATCAGCGGCATCATGATCGATTCTTTCCTCAAAGGGTTACGGGAATTGAGATGTTATACGACCAATAGAATCTCATAAATGAAGCCGTCCTTCAAGCATCTTTTATATCGACTTTTGAGCACGTTAACAATACCTATGGACGACATGGTGTTTCATCTAGCGGAGCGGAACCACCGTCAAAAATGCCCGATCGTCACGTTTGTGCCTCAAGTAACGGTCCGTCCCTCAAATAACGCCGCCCCACGCCGGCTTTCCGCGGTTGCGGTTCCGCATTGAATGTTCAAGCGATTTTTGTTTATAATGACCCGGTGCGGTTTCCACCTTTTTTCATAGCCGAGGAATTTGAATGGACAAACGGATTTACCAATACCTATCGGGCATGCCCCATTTTTCTTTCCTGCCCAGGGAAGAACGCCAGAAAATAGCGGAAACCGCTACCGAGGAAAGCTATCCCAAGGGAACGGCATACGCCGTTCAGGGTCAGTCGAAGATCGACAGCATCTTTATTGTAAAAAGGGGCGCGCTGGCACTTTTCGACGAGAAAAAAGGCGCCGAAAAACCGACCGGATTCATCAAACCGGGTGAGGTGTTCGGCGGTATTACGATCCTGCTCAATGCTGGAATTTCCCTGAGGACTGCCATTGTCGAGGAAGACTGCACCGGATACAGAGTTTCCGAGGAAATTTTCCTGGACCTATGCACACGGTACAAATCATTTTACGAATATTTTCTGGAAAATTTCAGCAGGAACATATTCGATACGTCGCTGGCCTCCATCATCGAATTCGGCCAAGCCAAACTCTTTTTGTCGCAACTGGTTCCGTTCTCCTTTTTGCCATCCGAGGAAATCGAGAAGATCGTGGCGGATTTGACCATGGTTCATTACCCCAAAGACACGATTTTGTTTGTGCAAGGTCGAACGCGCATCGGATACTTGTATATTCTTCAGAGAGGTTCCGCCGAATGGTATTACGAGGAACAAAACAGAAAGAAGATGGTTGAGGTACTCGCAGAAGGCGACATCTACGGCGGCATTTCGATTCTGCTAAACGATGGCATTTCAGTGCGCACGATGCGGGTGACTGAAAAATCTTTTTTTTACCTTTTGCCCAAACAATCGTTTCTGGACGTCTGCAACCGCTTCGAAACATTCACGGAATACTTCACGGACATTTTCGGCCGCCGCATGCTGGAAAAATCCTATGCGGCCATCATCGCCAAAACCATCCAGTCACAGGAAGAGGGCCTCCAGTTTTTCAACCAACCGGTGGCCAGCCTTTACACTCGGCGGCCGGTTTTCGGCAGTATCGACATGACCATCCAGGAAGCCGCGCAATTAATGAGCCGGGAAAAGATCAGCTCGATCTTTCTGAAGACCGCGGCCGACAAATGCGTGGGGGTCGTAACCGAAAAAGATCTCGCGTTGAAGGTGATCGCGGCCGGTCTGAACATCAAGCGACCGGTGTTGGAAATCATGTCGTCGCCGGTTCGAACGATCGCGGATCAGGCCTTGATTTTCGAAGCCCTCATGTCGATGATGAAAGATGACATCCGCCACCTTGCCGTCATGGATGCTACGGAAAACGTCGTTGGAATCCTATCGAGCCGCGATCTTCTTTCGGCTCAAGGCCAGTCACCGTTGTTTCTGCTACGCGAAATCTCCGAAGCCGGCAGCATGGCGCAAATTATCGACCGCAATCGACGAATGCCGCAGCTGCTGCGCAGTTTGATCACCAGCGGCGCAAAGGCCCAGAACCTCACGCGTTTCATCACCGCGGTGTCCGATGCCATCCTCAAAAAGGTCATGGCCTTTACCCTGGAAGAACTGGGACAGCCGCCGGCACGGTTTGTGTTCATGATCATGGGAAGTGAGGGCCGGCATGAGCAAACCCTTAAAACCGATCAGGACAATGCCATTGTCTACGAAGACGTCGACCCGAAAGACGACCCCGCCACAAGAGAATACTTTCTGAAATTCGGTGAAAAAGCCTGCACGCTGCTCGACCAAGCCGGGTTCGAATTCTGTACCGGCGGGGTAATGGCAAAAAATCCCAAGTGGTGTCAGCCTCTGTCGACTTGGAAGGCCTATTTTTCAGCCTGGATTCACGCCGCCGAACCGGAAGATTTACTCCAGGCCAGCATCTTTTTTGACTTCCGCCACGGTTTCGGAGAGCCTTTCTTGATTAATGCCCTGCGCCAACACCTTTTCGATTCTCTCGAAGGCTGGTCCGGTTTTTTTCGCCACCTGACCGAAAACGCCCTGCATTTCAAACCGCCCATCGGCTTTTTTCGAAACTTTGTGGTCGAATCCAAGGGCAAACACCGCAGCGCCTTGGACATAAAAAGTGCAATGACACCCATCGTGGACTTCGTCCGCATATACGCCCTAAAGCACAAAATCGAACAGACCAACACGCTGGAGCGCCTGAGTCACTTGCAGCTCAAGAAGGTGATCACGGCGCCGGAGTACGATGAGCTCGAAAAGGCCTATGGTTTTTTGATGCAGTTGCGTTTCGTCCGGCAGGTCACCGCGGTCATCGACGAAAAAACCGCGCCCAATAACTATATCAATCCGAAAAAACTGACCAACATCGAACAAAAAATGCTGAAAGAAATTTTCAAACGGATCGAAAAATTTC
The DNA here is from genome assembly GCA_041299015.1 of Deltaproteobacteria bacterium. Lineage (GTDB taxonomy): Bacteria > Desulfobacterota > Desulfobacteria > Desulfobacterales > SG8-13 > JARFQH01. The sequence goes on along the minus strand of JBFYWB010000054.1, from coordinate 16,794 downwards.
AGACCAAGTTGGAATTTGAGTTTACCGGTTTGGTGTAACCCATGACGCCGGATTATCCGCACTTGGGTCTCCCCAATAACCCCATAAGTGAAGGGATTCAAAATAGTGCTTGAAATATGGCAGCACATTAATTAACGTCAAAAAGATTTGTTATCAATCGTCCTGATGGTCCCGATTGTGGGAAGTGAATTTGCAGAGCGAGAAATGAATGCGCCGTGATTCGCTGCCCCTAAATCTCTACACTGATCGAGAACAGGCACCACTTATGAACGACAAGGAGCCTGGCGGTACTACCGACCACCAACGCCAGCACACCGACCGAAATACTGTAATATCCCGGATGCCCATCAACCGGTTTCAAGACGCGAAGACCCCTTCACCACCTTCCCCGCCGCGCTGACGCGCGCCTTCGCCCCTTCACGTCTTGGTCCGTATGAGGGCCAAGACGTGAAGGAGGTGCGATGACTTCTGCCCTTTGTTCCGGACTAACCAACGAACCGTCGCCCGTTAGCGCAACTCACCGCGATATCGTTGCCCTGCGCGGTTTGCACCCCTCCGATATTGCCGAAAACCTGGAGAATGCCGCCCTCAAGCCCGAAGTTATCACTGAAATACTGCTGCAAATCGGTAATCACATCGCGATGGAAGCCTTTGAGCAGCTCTCTCTCGAAACGCAGCAGGCCTGCCTGGAAACCGGTAACGCCCAAACCATGCTGCGGTTTATCGAAAATATGGACCCGGACGACCGCGTCGATTTGTTGAAAAAAGTCGATACCGATATCCGTGAAGCAATCATGCCGCTGATCGCACAGGCCGAACGCAATGAAATCAGGCGCCTGTGGCAGTTCGTCGAAGGAACCGCCGGGGCTGCGATGACGACGGAATACGCTTTTCTTCCGGGGCATATATCCGTCAGTACCGCTTTGGAGCGTCTGCGCCTGCAGGCACCGAACAAGGAAACCATCTACTATATTTATATCACCGATGACAGCCGTCACCTTCAGGGCATGATTTCACTGCGTGACCTGATCATGTCCAAGCCCAATGCCTTGCTCAATACCCTCATGCAAGGCAATGTCATCTCTGTCAAACACGACATGAAGGTTGAAGCTGTCGCCGCCATCATCTCGAAATACGATTTCCTGGCCCTGCCGGTGGTCGACCGTGAGGACCGCCTGCTTGGCATCATTACGGTCGACGATGTCATCGACATCATCGAAGCGGAGAGCACCGAGGACTTTCAGCGTATTTCTGCCGTTGTCCCCTTCGATGAGCAGTACTTCAAACGTCCGCTGATCCGTTTGTTCTGGAACCGATTTTGCTGGCTGGCCATCCTGCTGTTCACCTCTTTGCTCTCGACCACTGTCATGGAAATGAATTCGGCCATTCTGCACCAAATGGTGGCCCTGGCGTTTTTTATTCCGCTGGTGACCGGAACTTGCGGTAATGCCGGGACGCAGTCGGCCACCATGGTGGTTCGGGCATTGGCCTTGGGAGAAATTTGCCCGCGGGACGCCCTGCGGGTCTTCAACCGTGAACTCCTCATGGGGCTGGCCCTCGGCTTTGCCCTCGGTTTAATGGCCTATTTCCGTGTCTATCTGCAGGATAACAACATCATGCTCGGCTGCATCGTGGCCACGGCTCTGCTCGCCACACTGCTGACGGCCAACCTGGCCGGCGCACTCATGCCGCTTCTGCTCAAGCGGATGAGGCTCGATCCGGCCCTGACCGCCGGTCCTTTTATTGCCACCATCATCGATGCGGTCGGTATCACCCTTTATTTCCAGATTGCCATCCTCTTTTTGAAAATTTTTAATCCCTGAAGAAATAACTGCGAGCGGGAGGTTACGTCGCCACCTGCTCATATGAGTATCTTTTCACACTGCTGTGGTCCGGGCTTCATAATCGTTTGTCTCACGGCAAACTAAGGTCAACATAACCTCATTATATTATTAATTAATTATGTTAAACCAACAGTGGCATGGAACATGCTTTGAGCGTTTTAAAAACTCGCGAAATCGAGGTCGACATGAACAAGTTGAAGCGCTCTGTCAGGAACACCGTTCGCTGGCTGGAAAATCGACTCTCCGGCTGCCTGATTGTCCGTCTCGTCAAGCCGACCCGGTTTTAATGGTCAATTTCTCAGCGCTTTCCACGCTTCACAACCGAATGCCTGGTCAACCGGTTGAGAGGATAAACAGCATGGAATCAAAATGGATGGATCGCAGCGAAAAAAGTGGCACAAAACAATTGATCAGCCGATACAGAAAAAAGTTTCGGATTCGAGAAAATCTCGACCATTACTCCGAGGAAGACTTTCGGGCCGCAGAGAAAAAATTCCTGAAACTGTGCCTGATCAAGGGACACTGCTGAAATTTACCCTGCAGCATCTGCTCTCCTGAAAAAAAGCCGGCCTATGATTTGGTTTTGATATCCCGCGAACCGATGCGTCCATCATTATGCCGGCGCAACAGAACCGCCCGCCCGGATTATGTGCGGTAAAATGACCGTTCCTATTCGGTCTTCGTTGCACGATGTCACTTTTTTTCGAATCAACCCCCTTTACGATCAAACCAAATGACCTGACGAGGACGGCGGCGAGACAGGCTTAGAGCGGCACGTTGCGAAACCGGCCCCCAAAAAATTCGGTTTTCGCTTTCGCACCCTGCCGGCATAAAAAGTCTTGACGCCATGTATTTCTGTGCTTAGGGATAGACAATCAATTAGGTTAATACAATTCGATGTCCTGTGCTTTTGTAAAACATGAGCGGTCGAGCCGCAAATTATCCGTGTTTCAAATATGTTTCGGCCGCTGTACTAAGGCAGGAAAGCAGTGTTACCCGACAAGTTGAGCGCAATGCTACTGACCCATGTTTTGACTCAAGGAGGTTGAAATGGACAAGTGGGAATGTCCCTGTGGCTACATTTACGATCCGGAGGAAGGTGATTTTGAGAGTGGTATCCAAGTCGGAACAGCGTTCGAAGATCTACCCGAGCACTGGGTTTGCCCAAAATGCGGGGCCGAAAAGGAGTTTTTTGAAAAACTCGATTGAGTTCACATGCCCTCCCTGACAGAGACGTTGCCATGGTTGCATGGTTGATTATCGGCGGCGGAATACAAGGGACATACCTTTCTCACCTGCTGGTGCAGCAGTGCGGTATAGAACGGGAGAATGTGTGCGTTCTCGATCCTTACGAGACTCCCCTGGCGACCTGGAACCGGAACACGCGCAATTGCGGTATGCACTTTCTGCGCTCGCCGGCAACTCACCATATTGATATTCCCGTTCTTTCCTTGTATCGGTTTGCCAAGCCTTTGGCCTTAGCCTCAAGGCAGATGGCCCATTTCATACCGCCATACAACCGTCCTTCGCTGGCCCTGTTTCAGAAGCACTGTGCACATGTCATCCGAAATTCCCGACTGTCAGATTTGCGGATCACCGGCCGTGCCTTGGCACTGCATAAAAACCGCCAGTCAATAACCGCTGAAACCTCGGCTGGTCGCATCGATACCCGCAATGTCATCCTGGCTCTCGGATTGGGCGAGCAACCGTGCTGGCCTTCCTGGGCACGCCGCCTGAAACAGGCCGGCGCGCGAATCGATCACGTCTTCGATCAGGAATTTCGGTCGTCCGATATCCCTGATGCCTTTAAAAGCGTGGTCGTTGTCGGCGGTGGACTATCCGCCGTGCAGACGGCGCTGATGCTCTCCAAAAGGCTGGACGGCACTGTTCGGCTCGTTTCCCGGCACGACCTGCGCGAAAGTCAGTACGATTTCGATCCTTGTTGGATCGGCCCGAAATGCCTGCGTGAATTTTACCGGCAGGATTTCGGCACCCGGCGAGAAACCGTCGACAGGTCGCGCGTCATCGGCAGCTTGCCTGCTGAGGTTATCCAAGAGTTCCGTAGCGCCCTCGCCGCGATGCGCCTGCGCTTCCAAAAGGCCCGCATCCGCAGCGCGCAGCGGGAGGGTCATCGCATTCGCCTGGATACAGATGGCGGAACGGTTCGGGCCGATGCCGTTGTTCTGGCGACCGGCTTTCATTCCAAGCGGCCGGGCGGAAATTTTATCGACCAGGTTGGCAAAGAGTTCGGATTAAAATGCGGGCCCTGCGGCTATCCGATCATCGGAGAAGATTTACGCTGGTCCGCGAACATCTTCGTTACCGGCCCTTTGGCCGAACTTCAGCTCGGGCCTTGCGCCCGCAACATCATTGGTGCCCGCAATGCAGGACGGCATCTTCTCAAGGTGCTCGGACCACGGCACTGAGCGGCGAACGCCCTTACAACAGGCACCGCTTCGCAGACCGATTTGACGATAACCCGTGGCTATTTTAACAAAACAGTGTGTTGAGTGGTGCAGGAAAATCGATGTGGGAAAAAATCCGATTCAACGGCTCGGTGATATCGTCACGGTCAAGCTCTTCGACCGCATGCTCGACCGTCAGACCCGCGACCTGAGCCGTCAGTTACAGGAAAGCATTGCCGCTGCCGGGGGCAGAATCCGGCTGTTGTTGTCCATTGATACACGAATGCCGGCGCGCAGTCCGGAAATTCTCTTCGAAAGCCTTCACTTCCTCCGATTGCACGGCGAACACATCGAACGGGTCGCCATCATCGGCAGCAAGGCCTGGGAAAGAACCAGCGTCGGTTTGTTTGGTCTCTTCGCAGGGATCGATATCGGCTATTTCGACCGGTCAGAAGCGGTGGAAGCCATCCGCTGGCTTCAAAACAAAGGCAGCTGCACCCGATGATGACACCTATGACAATCCAACGCCAAAGATGCGCGGCCTCATGCCGTAAATGGCCATGAACCCAAATCTTGCCGACATTTCGGCAGGATTCTTTAGCGCCAGAAACGGACCGGTGCCATCGCTAAACCTTGACATCAAAGGTTCAATTGCCTAAGATCCCCAAAAATTCAAACGACATTCCATTGCAACCGTCATTATCGGGCTATCATTTCTTTAAAAAGGCCGGAAACGAAAGGAGGCTAAGGTGGCATCTTTGAAAGGATCAAAAACCGAACACAATTTGCTGGCGGCATTCGCCGGCGAGTCCCAAGCGCGCAATCGCTACGCCATGGCGGCAAAAATTGCCAAGAAAGAGGGCTTCGAACAAATCAGTGCCATTTTCATGGAAACCGCCGACAATGAACTTGAACATGCCAAGGTTTTTTTTCGTCAACTGCAGGGCGGCGAGGCCACCATCACGGCAAGCTACCCGGCCGGTGTGATCGGCGGTACCCTCGCGCAATTAAAGGCCGCCGCCGCCGGAGAACGCATGGAGTGGACGACCCTGTACACGGGATTTGCCGATGTGGCCGAACAGGAGGGGTTTAAGGACGCGGCACGGGCCTTCACAGAGATCGGGGAGGTCGAAAAGTGGCACGAACGCCGTTACAACAAGTTGATTGAAGCCGTCCAGGCGGCCACCGTCTTCAATAGGCCCCAGACCGCTTTATGGAAGTGCCGCAACTGCGGTCGCGTGATCGAGGCCGCCGAGGCACCGGAGATCTGCCCCTCCTGCGACCATCCGCGGGCTTATTTTGAACTGCTGGCCGAAAACTATTGAGGTTTCGATCGGATATGAAACCTGCGCGGGTATGCCCCACCGAGCACCCGGAAGCTTCAGGCCGCTCCTGAAAGAAGAATTCCGGATTTATTCCCGCCAATCCAGGCATCGAGAGCCAATGGGCGGAATAGACAACTCGTGAGGGGCACCCACTGGCACTGGGCGCTGACTTCAACCCCTTCCTGGATAACGGCAACCGGCCGATCGACCGACACCACCACCACAAGGAGGTCCGGCCGCTCGGCCGTAAACCGCAAGGCCGAGTTGAACCGTGCCCCACGCGCGCGATCCTCTCCCGGTATCGCCCGACCATCGAGCAGACATGCAAATCCGTGCAGATGCAGGTCCTTACCGATGTGAAGGGCGCCGTCCACTTTGGACAGCGATTTCGCCAGTTCCAGTATGTGTGGTTGCTGGAGATCGAGCGGCTCGGCCAGTTTCTGACCGGAGATGACAACCGGTTTATCGTTGAGGTCGATGACCAGTGTACAACCGGATTTCGACTCTTCGGCGGCATGGACCAAGGCGGCCGTTGTTTTAAACAGATGGTTGCCGATCTGGGGGTCGAGTTTTGCTTCGAGCAGGGCCTCCTCCAATTGAACCAGCTTGGCCTTGCGGGTGGTTGATTTGAAGCTGCCGTCGGAAAAGCTGCACACCTCTTCCGCATTGATTCTGAGGAAGCCGAAACCGCCTCTGAAATCTGCCGTGACCGAAAAAGGCGGCAGCCTGCCGCCGGCGATAATGCCGACGATGCTCTTTCCATCTGAAACGAGTTGACGACCGGAATCTTCCACCGCCTGGAGCATCTTACGGACATGCTTGAAGTTGTCGAGCAAGGGTTGCTCCAATTCCGGAAATCGTGCCAGATAGTCGATGCTTCCCAACAGCGGTCGTTCCACGAATACCAGTTCACCTCTGGGCATCTTCTGTTCTTCACGCGTCCGCGAAATCCCGAGCACCGCTTCAAGAACCGGGTAAATCCGCAGCTGGCTGTCCCACCCCAAGATGACATTCATCCGGTCGACGATGTAGTCGTGCACAGCGTGGCTGGCGAATTCGCGCAGGAAATTGCCCGATATCCCGGTATATAGTTCTTTATCGTTGGCCATATCGTGGGAAAAACGCCAGGCCGCGTGTTCCAGCCAGCGCTCGGTCGGCCCGATGGAACACATGTCCGGATGGTGATCGGTGAACCACATTTGGAAAAACACCGAACTGGAGCGTCCGCCGCAGGATATGAGACCAGCCAGTTGAAGGTTTTTTTCCGGCAGTATGTAGCTAAACCTGTTTTTGTCCCTGCTGATGGAGATGTTGCGGCGCCACTGATCGCTGTCCAGGTAAAGTTCTTTGAATCTGGGCTCGTGACCCCGCAGGAGGTTTTGGGGATCACAGACAAGGACCGGGGCGTCGGGTGTAATGGTGAATATCACGGCGGCGCGGCTTGGGCCGGAAAAGAGGGACAATCCGCCGCGCAACCCATCGAGGGTATCGCTGATACACCGGCAGATAAAGGCGTCGACCGTCACGGCAGGGCCGCCAATTAAAAAGTTAAACTGACTCTATTAAAACCGATCAAAAAGATTCATAACACAATTGCCGTAACGGCTCAATTGCAGCCTCGTTTTGAATTGGCAACCGGTACGCGCGCGACATGGCGGTTTTCCGAAAGCCGGCCTCTTCCATCGACCCGTGCCCAATCATGAGAAAACGCGCAAGACCATAACCGCGCGGCTGGACAAACCCAAAACGGAGCTGACAACGGTCTCAAACGGGCCTCTTGAGCGGTTTTATCCAAGAGATTGACCAAAACTGGTTTTGATGTCATTTTGGTGTGGTGCCGGCGGCTTTGCCGAGCCGTTTGAAGCGGCGATTCTGGTTCTCAAGATGGTGGCCTTAAAGGGTAACTTCATATGATAACACTGCTCGATTACGGCGCCGGCAACGTTCGCAGCGTCATTAACGCCATTGAAAGCCTGGGGCAAACGGTCAAAATCGTCTCAACGGGCGCTGACATTCTTGCGGCCGAAAAATTGGTATTCCCGGGGGTGGGGGCTTTCGGCAACATGATGCATATCCTGCACAGCAAGGGCCTCGTGGAACCGCTGAAAGCCTATCTTAATTCACAGCGACCCTTTCTGGGGATCTGCCTGGGCTTGCAGGCACTCTTCGAAACCAGTCAGGAGGCTCCTGGTTGCGAAGGCTTGGCGGTCATTCCGGGGGTGGTGAAACGGTTCACCCTCGATCTGGCCGTTCCGCACATCGGCTGGAACGGCCTGATCATCAACCAACCATCGCCGATTTTTGATGGACTCGCGGGCAACGAAAAATTCTATTTCGTCCACTCTTTTTACGTCGCGCCGCGGGACACATCGGTCGTCCTGACCACCACCGATTACGGCCACCGGTTTGTCAGCGGAATTCAAAAGGGGAACATCGTCGCCACCCAGTTTCATCCGGAAAAGAGCGGCCGCGCCGGACTGCGCCTCCTTGGTAACTTTTTAAAAAACGATTCGCGCCCGTCGCTTCCCGCTCAATCCTCACATCAGACCCGCCTGGCCAAGCGGATTATCGCCTGCCTGGATGTCCGTTCAAACGATCAGGGCGATCTTGTGGTCACTAAGGGTGACCGGTACGATGTGCGCGAAGAGGGTGCCGTCCGCAATCTCGGTCGGCCGGTCGAACTGGCCGGTCGCTACTATGAGGAAGGCGCCGACGAGATCACTTTCCTCAACATCACCGGGTTCAGGGATTTCCCTTTAGAAGACATGCCGATGCTCGAGGTGCTGAAACAGACCTCACGAAACGTTTTCGTGCCGCTGACCATCGGGGGCGGCATCAGAAACTATACGGACACGAACGGGCGCCCCTACACAGCGCTCGAGGTTGCGGCGGAGTATTTCCGCTCCGGGGCCGACAAGGTCTCCATCGGCAGTGACGCGGTCGTGGTCGTGGAAGAATATCTGAAGACCGGCGTTAAATCCGGGCGCAGCGCCATCGAAGAGATTGCCCGCGTTTACGGCAACCAAGCGGTCGTCGTCTCCATCGACCCGCGCAGGGTATATGTCTCATCCCCGGATGCGGTCAGACACCCGGTCATTCAAACAAGCCTGCCGTCGCCCAGGGGTGAACGCTATTGCTGGTACCAATGCACCATCAAAGGCGGCCGGGAAGGACGGGATGTGGACGCCGTGACCCTCGCGCAGGCCTGTGAAAATCTGGGAGCCGGTGAAATCCTGTTGAACTGCATCGATCGAGACGGCACCCGGCTTGGATTCGACATCGAGCTGATCAATGCGGTCAAGAAAGCAGTCTCGATTCCGGTTATCGCCTCCAGCGGAGCCGGTCGCACGGAGCATTTTCTCGAGGTTTTTACCAGAACCGAGGCCGAATCGGCCCTTGCGGCGGGCATCTTTCACCGCCGTGAAGTACCGATTGGCGCTGTCAAGAAATTCCTGCAGGGCAAAGTTGACATCCGGCTCTGAAAATTTGACAAACCAGACACACCATCGTATAATTTTTTTAAATAAGTTACTTCCCGCAAGAGGGCCAAACCTGTCGTGAGGCAGGGACGGAAAGCCACGGATCTTATGAAGACAGCCGGGTTGCCGGGGAACACCACGAACGCCGGGTTGCCTCATGAAGGAAGCCCGGTTTTTCTTTGACGCGGGAGGCTGGCCCAAAGGGCTCTCCGGTCGAGTGCACCGTGAATGTGACGCCGATGTGAAAACCGGTCTTTTTTTCAGGTGAATCTCATGGACCGGTAAAATGGAATGTCGTCCTTACTGCAGGGGGGCCGATGCCCAAATTGAAGAAGTGGATCGAGACGATCGACGAAGATTCCCTGACCCTTTTGCTGCGTTATGCAGGTGAATTCGGTGCCATTTCAAGCTTGATCCATCTCGAAACCGGTGCGTATCCCCTGCCCCGAGCGGACATCGACGCCACTTGGCAGCTGCGCATGCACGGTGCCATCTTGGGAATTACCCTGATCTACAGTTGTGAATTCAACCTTGAAAATCAAGCCGAAGCTTCAGATGGGCCTGTTTTTTCAGAAGACTATCGGGAGTCGCTGGCCACCGACAAACGCACGGTTTGGGCCCGCGATCTCAATGCCGCGGCATACGAAACCCTGATGTGGAACATCGGAGAATTCGGGTTTCGGGCCTTGGCGCAAAACCGAGAAAAGTATACCATTCCGAAGTTTCCCGAGCATCCGTGCTATGATTGGTTTTTGCGGTTGGCGCTCTTCAACATCGTCAGAATCTTTGAAACCTGCATCCATAAGCTCTATAAATAACCGCGATCGAACCTTCATCCGGCCGCCGGATCAACCCTCAGGAACATGTCGACGTAATTGGCAAAGAGCCGTGGATTGACCCGCGAAAACCGGTCGAAATCACCCATTAATTCCATACCGGGCACGATCGCCCGAACAACCGGAATGTCGAGGTCTTTGCGGGTCAGATCGATATAGATGGGTCGGAAGCCGTTTGAATCCAGTAGAGTTTCGAGCAGGTGCAGATCCCTGGCGGCATTACTGCTCGAATAATCCGGCAGTTTTTCCAGCGGCACCCGCAAGAGCCCCTGCATGGCCGGTTGTGAGGGCGACCCCCCGGGATAAGGATACGGTGTCTCGGTCATGGCGGCCAGCAGTGCGCGGCGTGCATTGAGGTGGGCGCCGGTCGCCTTTACGATTTGCCCCTCTCCGGAAACGACGAAACACTTGCAGCACGGCACGCCGATCGGCGTGGTGATATCCTGGAATTGGATCCGGATGCCCTGCCGGTCATAACTGAACAGAAGCGCGGCCAGGGCGGGATCCTCCGACTCAACTTCGAAACAGCGCTCCGGCGAAAAAGGCATGACGCTTTCGCTGTCGCGTTCGATGACCTCAAGCAGAGCACTCAATTTGGCCGCCTCCAGAGAACTGCCGGCGCCCAGACCGGTGGACCCCAGCGCGGAAAAGAGTTTGCGCTCATCCAGATTGCAGAAGAGAAAAACGCATTGTGCCGGCACGAATACCGAACGCGACCGATTGCCGTCCGCTTCTTCTCCCTCGATCCAATAAAGAGGCGCATCTGCATAAGGCGCTTCGAGGGTCAACCGGTTGAGATCGAGGTGGGCGACGTGCTGCCGCGACAGATCCGAGGCGCAAGCATGCAGTAGGGGATACGCTTTACGATACCCGATTATCCCGCCGGGAACAAAATTGGCGTAGGCCGAGCAGCGTTCCACGATCTCCATGGCACAAGCCGCACGGGCTGACTCGAGGTCGAGCCCCCGGCCGTAGGCGGTTTGGGCCCCTTCAAAACGGTAGCGGTGGCGCTCATTGCGCACGGTCGTCTTCATTTCCCACCGCCGCAGCAGAGCAATCGGACTGAGAGAGGACTCGTGCCGCATTTCAGGTCCTACAACAATGCCGGCCCGCGCCAGCCGGTCGAGCGCCATGGCGGCCGTTTCAACGGCACCCGGCGACGAAGCGGTCGGCTGGCGCGTGTCGGCCGGCATCCGATCGAACGCCTCCCGCAGCGTCCGCTTCAAATCCCTGGCCTTTGAGATCAACCTCTCGGGAAACGGTGGCGCCAGCTTCACGTCTTCCGGTGCCGGAAGTTCACAGTGCGCAAAGATATTTTTCCGAAATAGCCGGATCCACTCCTCGTGGCACCTCCTGTCCGCAAGGAGAGCGGACCCGATAAAAACAAGCGGTGTATATTGGGCCAGCTGATTCACCACACCGGGATCGAAAAGACGCTTCAGGACGGCGAACTCCCGGTTAAGCAGGCAGGCCTCGAAAAACAGCGCCGGCAGGAAGCGATCGGAAGGGTCGGCGGCCTGGATGGCCTGCTTCAATTCGACCTTGCCCCACGCGTTGATCAGCCGCAGCAGGTGTTTGCGCATGAACTCATCGTTGGGATGCGACCGCGCATGGCCCAGGCAGGTGTCGAAATCGAGATCTTCCTCGGGAAAGCAGGCGAAGTAACCGGTTCCGGACTCGGTTCTCACCAACCGCAGTGTGTATCGCAACCGGATATCAAGCGAACCCATTCCGAATTCCTCTCACACAGGAGCCGCATGGCGCCGCATTCATTTAGGATGCCCCGGAACCCCGGTCGCGCGGTTATAATCGCCGCCGGCAGGGGAAGGGGCGTCACAGTAACACAGTCGACTCCCGCCTACCAACTGTTTTCGCTAAGGTTTGACGAACGCCGCCATTCGTGGTAGCTGCTGGTTAAAACACCTGCGGCAGCAACCGGCACAGACGCCCCGCCGCCGCAGTGCCTGCCCCAGAGAAGGACCAATCGAGGAATCGATTTTTTGTTGAAAGCTTCCAATCTCAAGAAAGGTAACATCGTCCTGGTCAACGGCCACGCCTACCAGGCCAAACAGATCGATGTCCAGACCCCATCCGCCCGCGGTGCCAATACGCTTTACAAAATCCGCTTTGCCGCCATCCCATCCGGTCAAAAGTTCGAGCAATCGTTCAAGGGAAACGATACGCTGGATGAGGCGGAACTGGAACGGCGTCCGGTTGACTTCCTCTACCGGGACCGGGATTTCTTCACCTTCATGGACACGGATAACTACGAGCAGTACAGCTTGGGCGAAGAACTCCTGGGGAAGCAAACTCAGTGGCTGAGCGAAGGGCTCGAGGGCATTACCGCACTGCTGCTCAACGGTGCAATCATCGCCATCGAACTGCCGCCATCCGTGGACCTTGCCATCGCCGAAACCGCACCGGTCATCAAGGGGGCGACCGCCACCAACCGCAACAAACCGGCTGTTTTAACAAACGGGGTAACGGTGCTGGTCCCCGAATACCTCGCCCCCGGAGAGATTGTGCGCATCAACATCGAAACAGGCCGGTTCATGTCGCGGGTGAAAGATTAATGCGACAATGAACTCAGGCCATACCGCTGGGGTCCCGCTGTTCCAGGGTTGTCGATAATCGGTGTCGCCAATTTGACGGTATTCGTCAAAAATATTGGATCGGGTGCCCGTCTGCGATCATAATCGGCTAAAATAACGGCGTTTACTTTAATTCGAAGCATGGTCTGATTCTTGCAAAAACCTTTTCCACTTGAAATATTCATATCCTTCCACCCAACACGTCGAAACTGTAAAAATTGATGCGCGACATGATCCGACAGCGGATTAACGTACAGTTCTTCCTGTCAATGCTGATTGTATCGCCCGAGTAGATCGTTTTAAAAAATGAAGAAGCTTTTCATAACCTGTTGCCTGATGACGGCCCTATCCCTTTGCCCGAGTTTCTGCCTCGGCGCCGAATCCGTAGCCGATCCTTTTCCTGTACCGCAATGCATTCGGCCCAATGTGGACTTCTGGAAAAAAGTCTATTCCGAATATCTCTCTCGGCAGGGAATCATTCACGACAACCAACACCTCGATATCGTTTACGACGTCGTCGAATTGGACAATCAGGACAGGCCCGGCGCCGGCAAGATCGGTCAGGAACGTATCGAAGCCGCCAAGAAAACCTATCAAGCCCTGCTCCTGAAGCTGGCGCGCGGGGAGCCGCCGTCCAGTCCGGAAGAGCAGCGGGTGGCGAACCTCTTCGGCCCGAATGCAGAGCCGGCGGACTTTCAACGCGCCGCACATCGGGTCCGCTGCCAGGTCGGTCAGAAAGACCGGTTTCGTGAAGGACTGATTCGATCAGGCGCTTATTTAAACGAAATCAAGCAAGTGTTTCAGGAACATGGACTGCCCGTCGATTTCGCCTACCTGCCGCATGTGGAATCCTCCTTTAATCCCGATGCCTACAGCAAATTCGGCGCAGCCGGTATCTGGCAATTTACCCGTTCCACCGGCAAGCAATACATGACGATCGATTACACCATCGACGAACGCCGCGACCCCATACGCTCGTCCTATGCGGCGGCCCGTCTGCTGAAAAGCAACCGCGAAAAGCTCGGGGACTGGCCGATGGCCATCACCGCTTACAACCATGGGGTCACTGGAATGCTGCGCGCTCAGCGGGAGACGGGAGATTACGCGGCGGTCTTTAAAAGCTACCAAAGCCGCATTTTCAAATTTGCTTCGCGAAATTTCTATTCCGAATTTATAGCGGCGCGGGATGTGGCCAAAAACTACCGCCTCTATTTCGGAGACCTCGAATTGAATACCCCGCTGAGGTCCACCGAAGTAAAACTCTCCGGTTTTGCATCGTTACCGCAACTGGCCCAGCAATTGGCCGTTGATATAGACACGTTGCACACACTCAACCCGGCCCTGCGACCACCGGTCATTACCGGACAGAAATATGTCCCGAAGGGATACCGGCTGCGACTACCGACAGACGAGGAGCGGAATTGGGCAAGCCTCATGGCCGATCTGCCGCCGGAGGTATTCCGAAATGATCAGAAACATGGTCGACTCTACACCGTACGCCGTGGTGATACCGCCGGTGATATCGCCAGATTGTACGGCATTCGCCTGACGGATTTGATCGCCGCCAACGACCTGGATAAAAGGGCCTCAATCTGCGTCAACCAGAATCTGCGCATTCCCCTGCCGGAAGAAAAAAAACCACAGGTTGCCGTCCATTCGGAAATTGCAAATACGGAAGGGCCTCAATTTCGGTCGGCGCCCCCCTCTATTGTCGAAGAACCAGCGCCAGCCGAGGCGCCGGATCAACTGGTTGCAGTGGCATACATTCCGCAACGAATCGACAAACCGCCTATTGTGCCGTCTATGGAAAAAGCCCTCGTCCCGAATACGGCACCGGTGGCGGGCGAACATGACGGGGCCGGTTTCAAAGATAACGCGATGACCGCGTCAGTGGTCCAACAGGCCGTCACCGTTGCCGCAGCAGAGGACCCTGAGGTGGGTACCGATCCGGTCGATAGGGACAGCGGACACCCAAAAACCGGAGGGGAACCGTCGGCGGACGACAATACGGTTTCGACGCCGGCACGTTCTCCCGAGACAGACAACCCTCCGGCATCAGATTCGACCTCAGCCGGTTTGCTTGACCCGAACATGGTCACCGGTAATCTCTCGATAGAAAGGGTATATATTCACGACGGCCGGCCGATTGGAATTATTCAGGTGGAGATCGAGGAAACCATCGGGCATTATGCCGAGTGGCTGGGGGTTAGAGCCGGTGAAATTCGGCACCTCAACGCAATCCCCTATGGACAGGCCATTCACATCGGACGAAGGTTGAGGGTACCGCTGCATCGAACCACGCAGGCAGCCTTCGAGGAACAACGGTTCGAATACCATAAGGAATTGATGGAAGATTTTATCTCCACCTATCGGGTCGAGGCGGTGCAGGTTTATCGCGTCAAAAAAGGGGACACACTCTGGACGATTGCCCAGGAGGAATTCGAACTGCCCCTGTGGTTGATCAGAAGATACAACCCGGATACCGATCTCACCGCATTGGTCCCCTTCCGAAACCTGCGGATACCGGTGGTGGCAAAAGCCATCTGAACCGGGAATTCAGCACACGTATCATAATTCAGGCCTCCAGTGTCGACCCTACACTTCCGAAGAAAAACCGATCCTTCAGTTTGGCGTGCAGCATCGAGGCTCGCGGCAGTCCGGTGCAGTGGGAAACACCGATGCGCTCTATGTTGTAGCGCTCGATTACTTTCAGGGTTTCATTGAACTGGGCGTCGCTCGCAAAGCCCAGATGGGTCCCACCGATGATGGCGTAGATTTTATCCCGCTTGGTTTTTTCCAAAGCATACTCGATGATGTTGATCATGCCGGCGTGGGCACAGCCGAGAACGAGGATCAGCCCCTTTTCCGAGTCCACGATCAGCGACAGGTCGTCTTTCAAGGGGTCGGGATGGATCTTTTGGCCCCCAGTCCGAACGGCTGTCATCGTGGTATCGCCCTTTTCAAAAGCACTCGCTCGGGGAATCTCGCCGGTCAGAAAAACACCGGGACCCACCTCGACCATCGTGGTGTTCAATCGAAACCTCGCGCCGAGTGACTCCAGATAGGAACGGCTGTGAGGTATACCGATATACCGTGTGCATCCCTCTGCGGACCGGATCCGTTCCATGAAGATATCCGGGTGAGCGTAAACATCCACAGGCCCCCTGATCTGAAGGACCGCCGGCAGCCCTCCCGTATGATCGTAGTGGCCGTGACTGATCATGATCGCCGCAATAGCGCGCAAGTCTTTCTTGAGTACCAGGGAATTCTGTATAATACCGAACCCTTGTCCGGTGTCGAATAAATAGTTGCGGGTGTCGGTTTCCACGTAGCAGGCGAAACCGTGTTCACCGATAACGCCGAAAGCAACTCCGACCGAGTTTTCGCAGAGAATCGTCAGCTTCGTTTTCATTGAATACCTCCTTTGGGGAGTTCAATACATCTGCTCAGCAAATTAGAACGCTTTAAACTCTAAAAACACCCTTGACCTGGCACGTTAGTATGATATTTGCGTTCATATACGTTGATATAGAAGTTGGTGACCTGAATCAATACCAAGATCAGCCGGTGTAAAGCCGAATTTTTACCGGCTGCGCCGGCAGTCAAAGGGAGGGCCGGTCGGCATGGGGATTGGCAAGAAAACCTTATTTTGAAAGGGGGGGGACGAAATGATCCGAAAAAGACGGTTTCTCGCGCCGCCTGTGGCGGCAAAGGTTTTGTTTCAAGGCCTGTTCGTTTTAGCCCTTGTTCTGCTGTGCCTCGACCCGGCATCGGCCCAAAGCCTAAACCGCATTAAAATGGGCATCATGACGGGTGGCCCCAAGGGAACCTACTACCAGTTTGGCTTGAACCTGAAAACTCTTTTCGAGAGCGCCAATGTTGACCTGCGGGTCGATAATTCCAAGGGATCGGTTGAAAACATCTACGCGGTTTACCAGAAACCGGAGACCCAATTGGGGATCGTCCAGTCGGACGTGTTGGCTTTTGTATCGCAGGTTCAAACCAATCCGACCTTAAAGCAGATCGCTTCGAAAACCAGGATGGTCTTTCCGCTCTATAACGAGGAAGTTCACCTGCTGGGAAGAAAGGACATCGTAAATTTTGATTATTTGGCCGGCAAAAGGGTCGCCATCGGAACGGAGGGTAGCGGTAACTATTTGACGTCCCGGCTCCTCTTCAAGGTTTCGGGAATCGAACCGGCGGAAATGTTGACCATAGGACTTGACGAGGCCTTGGACCAACTCAGGCAGGGAAAAATTGATGCCATGTTTTACGTGGCCGGTTACCCGGTCAAACTTTTCAGTGAAAACCTCA
>JBFYWB010000044.1:0-14541 GCA_041299015.1 Deltaproteobacteria bacterium | reverse complement strand
CTCTGGTTTCTCTGATGGTCAGGAGACAATCCTGAACGGTTGCGTACTGGACGTGTTTTTCGACCAGTTTGACCGTTTTGGACTGGGTGCGGATCAAGCCGGTACCGCCTCTTAATTTGACATCGTCGATCCGGGCGAGAATATAATCGATGGTCTGTTCTTTGGTCGGTTCGGCCGGCTCTGCGGTCGACTGGGTGACGGCAGCTGCCGGCGTCGTCATCCAAAAACACAACCAAACGGCAACTGTCGTCAGCAATGACTTGCGCATGGGTATTCCCTTTCTAAAGGTGATTTCAGGCGGTATCGGCACCGCACCCCGACGGCGGCTTCAGCGAAATACGGTTTGCTTCTCGATCGGGTGTATCCGGCGAGAAACGCAAATGGGTTTAATCGACCGTTAACGCGTATCAATACTGCATCAGTATGTCAAGCCGGGGAACTTGCCGGGGTCATAACGGCGGATGAACTGATCATCAGTGAAAGGCACCAAGATGCAAACGGATACAAGTGAGACTGAAGTATTTTTTTTCGAGCCGAAAATTATGATCATATGATACAAATTTTTATTGACATTAACATTTACTTTGATTAGATTTTGCTCAAATGAGCAATATTTGGAGTATGATTTGCCGCGACCACGAAAACCGCGCTTTGTTTCAGGATTTCCGACGATGACCGCGTTTGTCCCCGAGGGACTGCCGGTCACGGGCGAGGTATCCCTCACGCTGGAGGAACTGGAAGCCATCCGGTTGGCCGATTTCGAAAGTCTCGACCAGGAAGCCGCGGCCGGCATGATGGGCGTATCCCGCCACACGTTTGGCCGCGTTCTGGCCGGCGCGCGCGCCGTTGTCGCCGAGGCGCTGGTTACCTCGAAGACGCTGCGCATCGAAGGGGGCACCTTTGAGATCCGCGGTCAGCACAGGCGGCGCCGCAGGGGTCGCGGCCCGCTGCGGCACCCGGTCGAAACTCGACCGCCGCAGCCCAACCATGAGCACGAGGATACCGATTAGCGGCGTATGTATTAGAAACCGTCCCGTCATCCGCCGCGGTCATGCGAGCTGGCTTATGGGACGGTTGTTCAGCAATCGGATGGAAAAGGAGGTGATGGTGATGCCAAGAGGTGATGGTACAGGACCGCGGGGTCAGCAGCCCGGGTCCGGTAAGGGCAAGGGCCGCTGCAGACGCGACGGTGGTGATCCCGCCGGACGGACTCCCCGTGGAAAAGGCGCCGGAAAGGGCACCGGCCAAAGACCGGGCAAGGTGCCGGGACAGGGTGCCGGAGGCGGCGATGCCGGCCGGGTCCAGCGACCCGGAAGACAGGGTCAAAACGAATAACCACTATCGGTAAAGGAGGTCAGTCATGCCCGGATTCGATCGCACAGGGCCAATGGGTGCCGGTTCGATGACCGGCGGCGGCCGAGGACTCTGCGGCGCGGCTCGTTTTTCGCGGCCGCCGGCCCCCGGAGGATGTCGCATGGGGGGCGGTCGCGGTTTCGGCCGCGGCATGGGAAGAGGCCGTGGATTCGGCAGAGGTTTCGCATTACAGGGTAGCAGGTTTTCTCGCCATGCCGAACCGACCAAGGAACTCGAGATGCTTAAGAACGAAGCCGAGTTTCTCACAAAAGAACTGGATACAATCGGCAAACGAATTGTGGAACTCGAAAAGGCGCCTTCGGCCTAGCATCGGGGACCCAATTCGCCGTCTTGCCCGGTGATACGCCGGATTCATGGAAGGGGTGTGGGAACACACCCCTCGCCTTTTTCCGGCACCCGGGTCACACGTCAATTTCAGATTCTCGGCAACAGGGGTGACGCACCTGTGGGGGTGGACCAATCCAATTTTATCATCTTGCAAAAATCTAATGATTATAATAAGATCAAAGCAACTTAGGTCTGCTTAACCGTGGAGCGCCCTCATGGAGAAAACCCGCCCGTCAGACACTTCGCCGGTCGAGGCGAATGCCAAAAACCTGAAGAATGACATCCTGCGACACATCGCGTTGACACTCGGCAACGATCCCCATCGGCCGGACAGGTTTTCGTGCTTTCTGGGCTTGGCCTACAGCATGCGCGACAGGCTCATCCGACGTTGGATGGAAACGCAGCGCTCGCTCTACGATACCCTGTCGAAACGGGTGTATTTTCTTTCGCTGGAATTCCTGCCCGGCCGGTTTCTCAAAAATTACCTGATCAGCCTCGACATGGTTGCAGAAGCCCGCCGGGTGGTCGCAGACATGGGCTTTGACCTCGATGAACTGGAGGAAGAGGAGTGGGATCCCGGCCTGGGAAACGGCGGGCTCGGGCGCTTGGCGTCATGCTACCTCGACTCGCTGGCGTGCCGCAATCTGCCCGGGTATGGATACGGCATCCGCTATGATTACGGCATATTCCATCAGATTCTCGAAAACGGCTACCAGCGTGAGCACTGCGACAACTGGATGCGACGCGGAAATCCTTGGGAAATCCAACGTCTGCCCGTCGAACAGCCGATCCGTTTTTACGGCCGCTCCGAAACTTATGTCGATGGCGACGGGGCATTGCGCCATCGCTGGGTTGACGGAGAAATTGTCATGGCCGTAGCCTGCGACATTCTCATTCCCGGCTATGGTGACGACTACGTCACCAACATGCGGTTGTGGGCGTCCCGGTCGAGCCGCGAATTCAACCTGACGCACTTCAACCAGGGAGACTACATCGGCGCGGTCGAAGCCAAAGTGCTCGGCGAAACCATTTCCAAGGTCTTGTACCCGAGTGATGAGGCCACTGCCGGCAAAGAACTCCGTCTGAAGCAGCAATATTTCTTCGTTGCCGCCACGCTGCATGACATTCTCCGCCGCTACCGCAAGCAGCGCCAGACTTTCGACGCCTTTCCCGATTTTGTCGCCATCCAGCTGAACGACACCCATCCGGCCATCGCCATCGCGGAACTGATGCGTCTTCTCGTCGACGACGAGAAGCTCGGCTGGAACGATGCGTGGCACATCTGTGAACGAACGTTCGCCTACACAAACCACACGGTCATGCCCGAAGCGCTGGAGAGTTGGCCGGTCGAATTGCTGGGGCGCCTGTTGCCCCGTCACCTCGAGATTATTGGCGAAATCAACCATCGCTTTCTCAAATCGATCGGAGCGCGTTTTCCGCAGGAAAGCGATCTGCCAGCCCGGTTGTCCATCTTTCAGGAAGGTGCGCAGCGGCGCGTCCGCATGGCCCATCTGGCGATCATCGGAAGCCATTGTGTCAACGGTGTGGCCGAACTGCATTCCGAAATTCTGAAAACCGATCTGTTCCGCGATTTTTACCGCGTTTTCCCCGACCGTTTCAGAAATGTCACCAACGGTATCACGCCGCGCCGGTGGCTCAAACAGGCCAACCCCTCGCTGTCGCACCTGATCACGTCCGTCGTCGGTCCGAAATGGATTTGTGACCTCGATCGTCTGTGCGAGTTGGCCGCGCATGCCGAAGACCCGAGCTTTCAGGAAGCCTGGCGGCAGTCGAAAAGGGAAAACAAAAAGCGGCTCGCGCGCTATATGTTGCGCAAGATAAAACTCGGCGTGAACCCGGATACGCTTTTCGATGTTCAGGCAAAGCGCATCCATGAGTACAAACGGCAACTGCTCAACGTGCTTCACGTGATCACTCTGTACAACCGCATCAAGGCGAACCGCAGCCAGGACATCGCGCCGCGCACAGTCCTTTTTGCCGGCAAGGCGGCACCGGCCTATCACCAGGCCAAGCGGATCATCAAATTGATCAACGCCGTCGCGGAAGTGGTCAACAACGCCCCCGAGGTTCAGGGGCGCCTGCGGGTGGCGTTTCTGCCCAATTATTGCGTCTCGCAGGCGGAGAAGATCATTCCGGCGGTTGATCTATCCGAACAGATTTCAACCGCGGGCATGGAGGCCTCCGGCACCGGCAACATGAAGATGGCTCTCAACGGGGCCTTGACCATCGGCACCCTGGACGGCGCCAACGTGGAAATCATGGAAGAAGTCGGCGCCGAAAATATTTTCATTTTCGGGTTGACGGCCGAACAGGTCAGAAACACGCGGGCGGCGGGATACGACCCGGTCCGCATCTATGAAAGCGATCCCGAGCTGCGGCAAGTCCTCGACATGATTGCCTCCGACTGTTTTTGCCCGGACGAACCGGGGTTGTTTTTACCGGTTTTCAACAGCCTGCTTCACCAGGGCGCCCATTCCGATCACTACCTGATCCTGGCGGATTACCGGCCCTACATCTCGGCCCAGGAGGCGGTGAATCGCCTCTACCTCGACCCGGCGGAATGGACCAAGCGTTCGATCCTGAACACCGCCCGGATGGGTAAATTCTCAAGCGACCGGGCCGTGCTGGAATATGCCGCCGACATCTGGAAAGTTCAGCCGTTTTCTTGATCCGGCATCGAAAAAGCTGCTTCCAAAAGGGCGGGCCGCCCGGACACCAAGAAAGAGGAGACGATGATGACCGATGGCCGATCATCAGCACCGGAAACCGCTACCGTATCCCTGGCACGTATTCCGGTATTCGACGACAAACGCCGGCTATGGGGGTATGAGCTGTTTTGCGTGGGCCCTGAGGGCGCTCCCGGCGGAGCGGCAGCCGAAGACAATGCGGCAACCCATTTGGCCGAAAGCGCTTACCTGGGGTTGCAGCACATGCTGGAACGGGGCAAAAAAATCGTTCTCGACTTCACCGCAAAGGGCCTGCTCGACAACCTGCCCTATGTCCTTCCGCCGGTCTCGGTCGTCGTCAAAGTTGATGAAAGCGTGTTATCGAACCCGGAGGTCGTTCCGTCGCTCAACCGTATGAAGGCCGACGGTTTTTGGGTCGCCGTCGATGGCTTTACGGGAAGCTTGCCCGGCGCCCCCTTGCATGGAATAGCGGATATCATCATCATCGCCGTGGAAGGAAGGCACAAGGACGAGCTGGCGGCGCTCATGAAAGCGACCCGCGGCTATGAAGCGTCAATCATGGCGACCGGGGTAGCCGACCCGGGTTGGTTTGAGGTCTGCCGGGCAATGGGGGTTTCCCTGTATTCCGGCGGCTTCTTCAAGACACCCGATGTCATCAAGTTGCGCAGACTGTCACCCAATGAGGTGTCCCGCTTCAGGCTCCTGCGTTTGCTCGAAACGACGGAACCC
This sequence comes from Deltaproteobacteria bacterium, assembly GCA_041299015.1. GTDB lineage: Bacteria > Desulfobacterota > Desulfobacteria > Desulfobacterales > SG8-13 > JARFQH01. Next base: position 9,403 of record JBFYWB010000044.1, on the reverse strand, counting down.
GATATCGGCGTGATGGCTGAAACCATTCAAACCGACGTTTCCATCAGTTTTCGTCTGCTGGCTTACCTGAACTCGGCGGCTTTCGGATTCCCCCAGAAAATAAAATCCATACGCCAGGCCATTACGCTGCTGGGATGGAACAAGATGAAAAACTGGTTGCGCGTGTCGTTGATCATGGACGTGAGCCGCAACGCGCACACGCCGGAACTGATGTTGCTTGCGGTTCAGCGCGGCAAGTTTCTCGAACTGATTGCCGCGGGTCACGACTACTGGGGGTTTGATCCGGACAGCCTCAATCTGCTCGGAATTTTTTCACTCCTGGATGTCATGCTCGGCCTTCCGATGGCGGATATCGTGGTCCATCTGCCCCTGGATGCCAGACTCCAATCGGCGCTGTGCGGCGACCCCAACAGCGAGTACCTGCCGCTGTTGCAGTTCGCCCGTCTCATCGAGGAGGCGCGCTGGCCCGAGGCCGAGAAGATGATCCAGCAGCTCAACCTAAACGACGCCAAGGTCCGAGAGGCATTTCAGCGGTCGGTCGACTGGGCCGTCGAACTGACGATCCTGCCGGAGGAGTAGTGAATGCGGCGGCACTCTTAACCGGCGGCCATCGAACAATTGCCGTCATGGCCTTGTCCGCTTGATAGCGCCGATGGTCTCTTTGGGGTCTGATCGCTGTGACGAACAGGGATTACTTCCAGCCTTTTTTCTGGAGGGCGGCGGTTAGAAGCCCGATGCAGTGCGCATACGCCTTTTTCGCGCCGAGGGCCTCGCTGCGCGCCGCCTGAGACAGCTGGGAATCTTTGACGGCCTCGTCGGCTTGGTGAAGATTGATCACCATTATTTCCATAACGTCTTCGATTTTCACGTCGCTTTTTCCGGTCAACGGTATTGCCGCCAATTTGACAGTGCGGGTGCCGCTATTGCCCTGCACAAGGCCCGCTAGCGCATCAGTCGAGGGCGATTGTTTCAACCGTATCGACTTCCGCCTCAAAAAGTTCGATTTCGTATACGGCCAGGTCCTCTTGCATATGGTCCGCGTTTGTCGTTCCGGTCAGTGGAATCATACCGGTCTGCAGGGCGAATCGGAACACGATCTGTGCCGAAGTGCATTTGCGCCGCTTTGAAATCTGTTGAATCTCGGGCCGATTCAAAACCGTCGCATTGGCCGTGAGGAGCGAGAAGCCTTGATAGATGATGTCATTCGAGCGACACAGCTCACGAATCGCGGCATCCCATCTTGAGCGCGCAAAGCATCGGTTTTGGACGATCGCCGGTTTGACCTGCGACTTTTCGACCAGCAGCTGCAACTGGTCGTATCCGACATTGGAGACACCGATCAGTGCCACGGAACCGGATTTCTGTAACGTCTCCATGGCCCGCCAGGCCTCCCAATCGGCTGCGGTAAGGCCGCGGCTTGTGACAGGACCATGTAGAAGGTAAGCATCCAGATAATCGGTTTTGAGATGACGGAGTGAACTTTCAAAAGACTGGTGCACTTGCGTGGTGAGGTCAGCCGTCGGTTCGTAAGGGAGACGGTGATCCTGGCCGGCGGGATAGGTGAATTTTGATTGCAGGAAAAGATCACTCCGCTTTAAATCACCCTCGGCCAGAGTTTTCTGGATGGCCTCACCCACAGCGGCCTCGTCGTAGTGGCGCCGCTGATTGGCGGTATCGATCCCCAGAAAACCGCAGGAGATGGCCCGGCGCGTCAATGCCTCGGTTTGATTTTCCTTCCAGGCCGTCCCGTAAAGGAAAGTGGGCACCTTCACCCCTCTGTGCCGGATAGACCGTTTGATGTGGTGCAAGGAACCCGCCATTCGACTGTCCCGTATGCCCTGCCTTTATTTCTTGACCAGGCGATCAAAGATTTCGACGCTAATCGCCGGACAAGTCTTGAACATGATCCCGGTTAACCGGGTCAGCTCCACAGATGCCTTGATCGCCGCTTCATTTCCCGGCAGGGTAACGCAAAACAGCAGGTCGTATTCGCCCATCAGAGTGTGCATGGCGTTGACCTCGCCACCTAAATTTTTGATGGCCTCGACGGCCTGCTGGGTTCTTCTGGCGCTGATGGCATTGATCGCCTCGGACGTGTATTTTCCAAACATGAAATAAGTTTCCATCTGCCGGCCTCCTTTCGACGAGTGGTCGCAATTGTCCCCGGGGCTCACTCAAAGATGACGTCACCTTTTGTGCACCGATGCCTGCATGGTTTATACTATATACACACGTGGGTCTCGAGATGGCAATAGGCAATAACGATGAGATTGCCGGCAGCGGGGTCGGACCATCCGCGGTCTTCAATTCGATGACGGTGGTCGCTCTATGTGTCGGCGTATCAGAGGCAAATCTCTGCGGGAGCCTTTCAGGCGGTTTTGGCGAGATGACCGCACAGGTTGTTCCAGATGCGGATGACTGCCGGTTTCGCATTGGAATGACCGTCATACTCGAAGAGGGTTCGTCCTTGCACCATGGCGTGCGTGAATGCCGGATCGAAAGGCACGGTTCCGAGAAAGGCCAAATTGCGCCGGGCGGCAAACGCTTCGATTTGGCGGCTTTTGGCTGAGTTGATATCAAACTTGTTGATGCACACCATGGCAGGTACATTGAAGTGGGCGGCCAGCTGCACGACCCGTTCCATGTCGTGGACGCCCGACACGGAGGGTTCGGCCACGATCAAAACGCCGCTGGCGCCGCCCAGGGAGGCGATCACCGGGCACCCCACCCCCGGCGGACCGTCGGTGAGAATGAGGTTGAGTCCCCGGGCTTCGGCCAGCTTCCTGGCTTCCTGCCGCACCAGGGCCACCAGCTTGCCGGAATTCTCCTCGGCAATGCCGAGCCGCGCATGAACCATCGGGCCGAAACGGGTCTGGGAAACGAACCATTCGCCGCAGGTGTTGTCCGGAAAATCGATCGCCTTTTCCGGGCAAAAATGGACACAGACGCCGCAGCCTTCGCAGGCAACGGCGTCGACAGCAAAGTGCTCGTCGATAGCGTCCCAGCGACACAGCTCCCGGCACAGTCCGCATTCCGTGCAGCGCTTTCGGTCGATGACGGCGGTATGGCCGGAAGTAAAGGGCTCGCGTTGCCGGATGTCGGGCGCCAGGACGAGATGGAGGTCGGCCGCATCCACATCGGCATCACAGAGGACCTTGTTTTCAGCCAGGGCCGCAAAGGCGGCCACCAGGCTTGTTTTTCCGGTACCGCCTTTTCCGCTGATGACAATCAGCTCTTGCATGGTATCGCTTCCTTTTGTTTTTCAACCAATTTTTTTATCGAAAGGTAAAGATCTCGAAAGGCATCCTTCCATTGCGGCTGTGTTTCCACAATCAAATCCCCTTCGGAATAGGCCTCCGCCAACCGGCGGTCGAAAGGGATCTCCATCAGAATGGGAATCTTCTCCGCTGAGGCGTAGGCGTAAACCTCACGGTCGCCCAGGTCCGCCCGGTTAATCACCAAGCCGTGCGGTATGCCCAACAATTTAACGGCACCGACCGCCAGCTTCAGGTCGTGCAGTCCGAAGGGTGTCGGTTCTGTCACCAGCAGCACGAAGTCGGTCCCTTTCATCGATGCAATCACCGGGCAGGAGGTTCCCGGCGGTGCATCGATGATGGTGAACCGGTCCGGCAGGGCCAGGGCGCGGACCTTTCTGATCAGCGGTGGTGCCATGGCTTCCCCAATTCGCAACCGGCCGTGGCCGAAGGCCACGCCTCTGCGGTGACCGGTTTCGATGGTGCCCAGTTCACGACCGATTTCCTTGACGGCGGCCGCGGGGCACACGGCCGTGCAGCCGCCGCAGCCATGGCACATCTCCGGAAAGGTCAGGACCGTGTCATTGAGCACGACGATCGCCTTGAATTGGCAAATTTTTTCACATTCGCCGCACCGCGTACATTTAGATAGATCGATTTCCGGAACAGGCGTTGTGACGGTTGTGGTGTCCACGATTTTCGGTTTTAGAAACAAGTGGACGTTCGGCTCCTCCACGTCACAATCCAGCACCTGCACATCGGTTTCGACGGCCACCGCAAGATTGGTGGCCACGGTGGTCTTTCCGGTCCCGCCCTTTCCGCTCGCAACGGTGATGATCATGTCCTCTTCCCTGCTGTGTCTGTTGATTTCCCTTTCAGTGATCGCAAACGTTCGAGCCGGTTTCCAGTGTATGGCTCAAATACTGTTGCACCAAATCTTCGGGGGCCAGGCACGGCGCACCGGTGATGACCCGGATGTTGTTCTGTGTAAACAACTGCTGTGCGCGCTGTCCCATTCCCCCGGCAATGATGACATCCGTGCCAAGCTCTTGCAGCCAACGGGGCAGCACACCGGGTTCGTGGGGCGGTGGGGTGAGAACCTCCTTCTTGGTGATGCGGTTTTCCTCGACATGCAGCAGCGCAAATTCCTGGCTGTGTCCGAAGTGAGCGGTCAATTTACCTTCAGCGGTGGGAATCGCAAATTTCATTTCATTCTCCTTTCAACGGTTCGGCAGATAAGGGTTAAGGGATATTCCAGCAAGAACGTTAACGACATCCACGTGGTCCATCGGTGGGCTCAGACTCAGCCCAATCGACCAAGGTGCCGCCGCTTACACCCAGTGACCCTCTACATTGGGTCCATGGGATTCACTCAGTTCGCCCTTCTTGAATTGGTCGACGATGTCCCGAACAGGCCCCGCGGCACCGACGTAGACTTTGACTCCGGCGGCCTCGAGCACCTTGAAGGCTTTGGGGCCGCAATTGCCGGTGATGACCGCACCGGCTTCGTACTGCAGGACTGTCTTGGCGGCCTGAATGCCCGCGCCCTGCGGAAGGTTGAGGCTTTGCCGGTTTTCGACGGCTTCGAAGGCCAACGTGTCCGGATCGACGATCACGAAATAGGCGGTCCTGCCAAAACGCGTATCGAGGGGTGCATCCAGGTTCTTTCCGTTCGCTGAGACGGCAATTTTCATTCTTTGGTTCCTTTCGGATTCGGTCGCGGTCGTTTTCGTTATGAGATTTATCTCATAATAAAAACGACCGTGTGTCTTGTCAACACAAATAATTCATGCGCCGGAAAAACCAGGCCGCCTGAATTATTCTTCCAGTCGGGCCAGAAAACCGTTGAGTGCATCGTCTCGGGTGGGGTTGGGCTGAAACAGGATCGTGTAGTGATTGGTGCCGTCGATGGGCACGCAGCGCACATCGGGAATTTCCTTGAGCATGCGCTGCGCTGCGCTTTCGGGAAGCACCCGGTCGTCCGGCGCCAACGTACCATCAGTGGCGCGCAGGATCAGGACCGGACATTTGATCTGCGGGTAGTAATCCGCTGCGTCAACCTTCTTTAGGTTTTCGATCTCCTCTTGAATGTGTTCCGGCCGCACGCGCGAGCGCACGCCGCCGGGGACCTCCTCGATCTCATAGCGAAAATAGCGTTCCAGGGCCTCTGTCCAAGGATTGAGAAAAGGAGCCTGCTTCAAACGCGCGGTGTAAGCCTCGAAAGACGGAAAGAGGGCCCCGAGTCGGTCCAGGGCCGGTTTGATCCCTTTGAGCACCTTCGCGAACTGCGCCTCCGTCAGGCATCCGGCACCGTCGAGGAGGACCAGGCCCGCGGTCTGCTCCGGCCGGCGGGCGGCAAAGACCAGCGCGATCAGCGCGCCCAGCGAATGGCCAACGAGAATCGGCCGCTCGATGTTCAAGTTTGCGATGACGGCCTCGATATCCCGGCAATGCTGGTCGACGCGATATCCTCGCGCCGGTTTTTCCGAAAGACCCCTGCCGCGCAGATCCAATGCGATCAGATCGAAGCGTGGCGCCAGAGACGCAGCCAAGCTGTCCCAACAGCGGCAGTTGGCGGTAAGGCCGTGCACGCACAGCATCGTCCGCCCCTTGCCCCGCCACCGGGCCACCTGGATGTCGACGCCGTCACCCCTGGTTCTGATCATATCCGGGCCGTTCACTGCCGGACACGAAAAGTGCCGTCCGGCGCGGAAATCAGGCGGACTCGATCCCCGACAATGAATTCGTCGTCTTTTTCCTGCACGATCGCCATGATCCGACCGTCATCGAGTTCTACCTCGATTTCGAGCCCCGGGCGGGTCGCCCGTCTTTGCTCGACGGCCGATCCGCCCGCGGCCCCGGCCAGCGCCCCGCCGGTCGTTGCAAGGGTGCGGCCGCGCCCACCGCCGATGGTACTTCCCACAATACCGCCGACAACCGCACCGCCGACCGCGCCAACACCGGTTTCCCTGCCCTGGATCTGGACATCGGCCACCCTCAGGACCGTCCCGTTATAGACGGTTAACGGCCTCTGGGCTTGGTCGCGGGTGACGGTCCTGCCGCCCTGGCTGGTCGTCTGACAACCGACCAGCGCCATGATCGCCAGGACAAGGATAATGGTTACCTGCCATTGTGATCTGATGGGCTTTTTCATATCGCTGTTCTCCTTTTCTGATAAAATTTTTCCGATTGACGATTCAAAGTGATGCTGTTGAAAGCATCGCGCATTGGAACCATGCTAGGATATGTGAGCCGGTATTTCAAGGTCTTTGAGCAAAGCGACAAATAAATTGTCGCTACGGAGATGACTGCCGAGGACCCGCTCCTGTCTCAGTTTTTATGGGTATCCGACACTGATCGTATAAAACCCAGGTGATCAAAATCACTGCAAAGGACCGTCTGGCTTGTTTTGCTGCCACCAGCGTTGCGGATATCTTCTGCCGACGACATACCACAGGAACGTGAGCCCCTGGGCCGCCAGCATGGCACCGAAGGCCGCCCGGTATCCGGCCGGCGCGTAGCCGGTCCCTTCTGCGGCCGGCCACAGCTCAATGACCGAACCGATGCCCCACTGGGCAAGAAAGGCCGTCACGAACACCAGCAGGTTCAAGGCGGTGTTGACCCTGCCTGACAACTGCGGGGGAAAGCTCTGGGACAGCACCGCGTAGGGCAGGATGCCGGAAGTGCCGAAAAATCCGAAGAGACCCCACAGCACCATGGCGGCCAAGTCGATTTGCAGGATAATGAGCAGCAAGGCCCCCATGAAAACCAGCATCCCGGTGGCAGCGACGGCAAGCGGACGAATCCCGTATCGGCTCAGACGCTCGGCCGCGTTGCCCATTAAAATGAAACCGGCCACCATGGCAGCGGCCATCAGCATGAGGATGCCGGCCGCCTGATTGCGGTCATAGCCGGCCACATCCCTCAACCAGGGTCCGGCCCACAGTCCCTGGATCGACAAAAAGGTAGCCTGAGAGAGGGCCGCCCAGGGTGCGATACGCCAGAAGACCAGGCTTGAAAAAACGCGCCTGACCCCCCGCACCTGCTCTCCGAAACGCAGTTCCCGACCGGCAGCGGCTCGTTCAGGCACCACAACGTAAACGAGGACCGCCATCACCAATGTCAATACCGCCAGGGCCATGAACACCCCGCGCCAGTCCGTGATGGCCAAGGCCGCTTCGACAGGGGCCGTGGCGGCCAGCGCACCCAGGCCGCCGGCCGCCATCTGATAGCCGTATATCGACGGCAGCTGCTCCCGCGGATACCAGATCACGTAAGCCTTGAAAGCGGCCATCAGGCAGGCGGAAACGCCGAATCCGATCAGAGCGCGACCGGCGACCAGACCGCTGAGCGTCTCGGCTTCGGCGAAAACCCACGCCCCTAGACCGGCAAAGAGCAGCAGGAAGGCCTCGATCCTGCGCGGACCGAACCGGTCGAGCAATACCCCCAGCGGCAGCTGCGCAGCGGCAAAGGTAATGAAATAGGCCGAGGTGAGCAGCCCCAGTTCCGAAGGATCCACGCCGATCTCGACCACCAGATTGGGAGCGATGACGGAATTGACCACCCGATAGAGGTAGGAGAGAAAGTAGCCGCACGCAAAGGGAATGAAAACCCTCAACCTGAGGCCGATCGTCTGTATGTCTGCGCTCATGGTCCCCGCCCCGACAGTCCGACACCCGTATCGGTTTTGCATGAGTCCAAAAGGATCGCGACGACGAGAACGGGTGCCGACCCGGAAAGCTTCGGCATCAACCTGCCGCAGGTTTTCCACATCGAGTGCTCAAGAAAATAACCGCTTTTCTGCTTTTGCCATGCACCGGTCACGGCGTCGACTGTCCTGCCATCATTTTCGGTCGTGTTACCAAAAGCCGGACCGAATGGCAACACCGCGGGGCCGGGTTATCCGTTCAGCACGATTCGGGGAAAGGGTTGCCTGCCACCCCAAATCGAAACCCATCTTTGACTCGGATAGGTAAGGAAGGGCAAACACCTTGCACGCAAGTCTTGAGCCCGCCATCATCGTCCTTTCAGTCGCAGACAGCATCGCGATAAAGAGCCGATTTGCATCAGGCTTGCGGGCGTGCAAGATGGACGGGCAGGCGCCGCGCTTTCGCTTATAAGTGTTGACCCACAGGGGAAATCATGTTTTTGATGGGCATCCTCGGCCTAAGTCACGCAGATGCCCACTCGATGCGCAAGAGAGTTGGATCCCTGCACCGGCTGCTTAAGACGCGAAAAGAGAGCACCATGATCCGATTTGGTTTTATTTTGACAATTGAAAGACTCTCGCCATTTTTCCGAATATTTTTGATCGCGGAGAAGAAAATGTTAATCGTTACGATGAAAGGAGAAGCGACGAATGGAATTCAAACCGGATAAAATAGACCAGGTAATGGCTGAGGCCGATGACCTCATCCGCCAGATTTATTCTCAGAAAATCGAGGGGATGGGGGAGGAGCAGCGCGCGGAGTACGAGCAGAGGGTCCGACGTCTCGAAGAGCTAAAGGCAATCGTTAAGGAAAAATTCGGCGGGCAGCAGGTTTCCGGTCGTTCCTCGGTCAGTGAAGGCATGCACGAAGCGATTGACGAATTGGTAAAAGCCGTCGCGGAAACGGCGAAAAAACTGACCTGATCGATCTGATGGCTGGAAAGGCCGGGTTGCCGGGCAATCAGAGGTCCAAGGCTTGGCGATTGTTGCGGATTTCGGGAGAGCCAAAGGATGTGGCCGGTGGCGTGACCTATCTCACAGTCAAACCGGCGGCGGCATTCGACTCTGCTGTGCCAGTGCCCAAAACGGGCCTCAGCGTTGCGCGGCACGCCTACCGCTACCGTCATGAGCGCGCCGCCGACTCGGCCGATTCGAACGAGCAAACGGCGCCGGACGTTGAGTGCTCAGGCCATCGTCTGCGCAATTGTTCTCTGCGATGGTCAAAAATATCCTCCAGGAGGCGGCGCACCCGGTATCTGTGCATCAGCCGGCCCAGCAATCCGAATTTCAAACCGTAGTGAACGATATCATGCATTTCGATGCCGTCGTTTTTCGGGATGAAAATGTGCAAATGATGCCAGAAGCGATAGGGGCCGAAACGCTGCTCATCGACAAAATAATAGGGTTCTTTGAAAGATAGGAAGAGCGTCGGGTAGGGTCA